>SOKD01000364.1 GCA_004376305.1 Candidatus Cloacimonadota bacterium
AAAGGTGAGGGTATGGTTTCCGCGTGCGAACCAGAGGAAAAACCGGTTTTCCTTAGAGGGGCTACTATCTTTTCTGTTTTCGTATTCGTACACTTCACTTTTCTCTGTTACAAAGGATACCTTCCGCAGCTCTTTATCATTCTCCTTCACAACGATGGTAAAGCCGTATCTTCCATTCATTGTTTTATCAAAATTAAGACGCGAAAGCACTTTTATATTTACAGGAGAAGCTACCTTTATTTCAACAGGGTTATCTTTTGACAGGCTGTAGTATGTCTGTCTTTCTTCTTCACCAACGACTGTTAATGTCGACGTATACGAGGAGGGGATAATATCAGTCCAGAGATTGGGAGATGCAAAAGAGAAATCGAGCAATATGGTTTCTGGTTTTGCGCTCCAGAAGAAAAAGGTATAGGTATGTTTTCCTTCAGGGACATTAATAAGGGAATATCTGCTCTCACCGTATGGTCTGTTGTTCTTTCCGAAGATCACCTTTGAACGGTACGTTTTCTTCTTGAAAATCGTTTCCCTCAGACTGTCTTCCTGTATGATGAACGTATAGGTTTGCTCATCTTGCATATCGGTATGCCATGGTATTCGTGTATTAACCTTTATCCATGTTGGTCCGGCAACTTCGATCTTCACAGGAGTTTGCTTTGTTAACATGGCAATCTCTGTGTATGTTTCTCTCATGTACCGAATTGTTTCCCTTTTGGTTGGAGTCAGTACGTTGATCTTAGCATTCTGAGAGAAAAGTGTTTGAAGAACCATGAAAAGCAATAGTATTTTCATTTTTTACCTCATTTCCTTTTCAAGTATATTTCTATTCTGATGTACAAAAAGAGGAGTCCCATGAGACAGACAAGAAAAAAAATCGCCAGTTTAACCGAGTATTTCTCTTTGTAAAAAAGTTCATCTTCTCCGGGGAGGGGTTGTGGAACCACGGCAATAGTAAGTCCGCGTGCTCTTGCAAGACCGGCAATATCTCCCAGAAAAATGATGGGTATCCTGTTTTCGGTCATTCGTTGGATAAGACCGTAGTTGCTGAAAAACTGCTGCTCTGGATATTTATTGATACCCGCTTTTACCAGTGTATCATGAACAGATTGTCCGAATCCCGTGATGGTGCCTCCCACGTCAATATAGACACTTATTTTCTTATTTTTGCTCATTGCATAGTTTGAAATGATTTTGAAGCGTTCGCCAATATTATCAGCAAGACTGGTCGAATTGATGAGTTGTGTATTATTTCTTTCAATGGCGCGGAGAAGCAGTATCCTTCCGTCAGGACTGATCCCCTCGCCGTTGTCATTTTCTCCTCCCAGCGAAGCAGCAATCGTTTTGTTTGAGAATATGCCCTTCTGGTAGAGCAGCATTTCCATATCAAGCCAGGTAAATTCAGGATTGTTTGCCCCGAAACTGGTTGATGAAACAGCCGTTATGATAACGGGATCAAGTTTCATTATTTCACAGGCAGACAATACACCTATATTCAATCCCGGGAATGAACCGGTTACATTAAGAGCAACAATATCACCTTTTACAAGTTTGAGTTCTGAAAACATCTCCACAATGGCTGCTGAGAAGTTTGGGTTGAGAGCAATGAGAACCTCTGTGAGAGATTGCTGATTTTCTGTGATGACAGAGTACTTTGTGCCAACGAGATACGTAGCATTGGGGTCATTGATACTATCTGAGGGAATATGTTTTCTTATTATTTCTTCTTTGAGTGTTGCCATTGCTTTTGCAGCAAGATTTGCTGCTTGCAGTTTTTCGTAGTAGTAGGCTGATTTCTGGGGCGCCTTGAAGTAGTCCTCTACATAAAAGAAGGTAACCGCACATACCGTAATGCCAAGAAAAACCCACCGATGCTTTTTAATCACTTAAACACCATTCCCTGTGAAATAATAATAATGATAAACCGGGTTGCGGTAGCGGCAATGAACATGGCGCAGATCGTTTCGAGAATCCCCTGTCTTTCCATCCAGTATGCGATGAGTCCCGGAATAACGAAACCAATGGGAAAGAAGGTCAGGTACGATGGAAATTGAAGCCATCCCGGGATTTGCGTGGCAAGATAAACGAGGAAATAGCCGAGCAGAATTGAGACGACGAGCATCCTTCGTCCAAAAAGGATTACAAATCGGGATAAAATCTTGATAATAAGAAGCGTAACGAAGGCTACAAGCATTGTTACCCCGAGTTCCCATGGCCGATGCAACGAAAGCGCAATGTATCCAGGAACGACAATCCCTCCTGCTGCCATTCCCACTATCTCAGTGAGCACAAGGCTCATCAGCATACCAAGACCTATTGTTTCTATAATCATGACTGTATTCCTTTATACTTCAATACTGTATGCAATTTCTTCAGCTCTCTCCATGAAGTAGTTTGTTATCTCCCATCCAAAGTTGACAAAATTACCCATTGCAAATACAATTCCCTTTCTCTCAATGGAGTCCTTAATGGTTTTATAAATTGTTTCGACACTCTTTCCTTCAAGGTTCGTTATTTTTTCTTTTTCAAGTCCTGCTGCTTCCGCGCTGCGGATGAATGCTTTTACGAAACCGCCGGTTACCAGATAATGAGAGGCTTCTATTTCTGTTGCAACGAGCTTTCCGAGTTGTTTTGAGCGGGCAATGCGGTCGCTTCTTGTATTTATGAGGACAATTTTTTTCTCAGGCCTGGTCTTTATCCTCTTCCATATAAGCCTGAGCGATTCCGGATCGTTGGCAGAGAAAGCATTGATGAACTCTATCAATTTACCGTCTTCCTCAATCCTGTGTATCCGCAGGACACCAATATCTGGTTCAGCATTGTGCATTCCCTCAAGTGCTGCCGCCCTTTCTATGCCGAGATATTTGCACACATTGAGTGCGAGAGCAACATTCTCTTTATGTTCGACATAAGGAAAACGCATCATTTCTTCGTCAGTGGGTGCAGCTGTTTCGATAGGATTACATTGTGTTTGCAGCCGCTTTGTTTTTTGTTTGAAGATGTCGAAATAGCGGTCTTCTGTCGTAAAGAAAACGGCTTTTTTAGGAACTGTTTCTGAGAGTGAGACAGCAATTTCTTTCAGGGTATTTCCCATCTCGCCAATATGGTCAGGACGAACATTGGTAAGAACACCGATGGTTGATTGCACAATAGTTCTCTCGGTTATCTTCTGGAGTTCCGGGAGGATAGCCATGCATTCAACAACAACAGCTTCAGCTTTTCTTCTTTTTGCGATTCTAAAGAATGGCACCAATTCCTTTACGTTGGGTTTACCCCTTCTCGAAATTGGCTCTTCGCTGCCATCTTCATAAATGATCCGCGGCGCTGAACCGGTTGTTTTTGCTATTACCCGTTTGCCGGAGGCACGCAATCCGGCAGTGATAAGTCGTGTTACAGAGGATTTTCCTCTTGAACCATTGACATGTATTCTTATGGGGATGCTTTTTAGAGTTAAAATATGATACAGATACTCAAATGAACCTGCAGCAATGAATAAAAAAAGTAATACGACAATAAAACTCAATCCGCCTCCCTCTTGCAATGAAAGGTATTCTAATCCAAACAAACGCATAAGTCAAGGGAAAAGCAAGCCGCCCCCTAAAATACAGCTCAGAGATGACTCTATAATATGGCGTGATGTATTTTAATTATCTTGACTGTTATTCCTTCGCTTCTTTTGAGGGAAGGTTTGAAAAAGGTGTCATTCTTCGGGTTTCTTACGAAGCCCTCAGAATGACAAATACTGTAAAGCCATTTGCGTGACAGAACACTAGTTCTGTGAAAAAGGTTGTTTTTTATTGCTGCTCTTCGGCAGGTTTTTTGGTGAGCTTCAGCGGAATCTGAAGTTCTGCACCTGCACCCTTAGCATCGGTTACCGTAATGGTAATACTGTATGTCGTGTCATTGGCTTGCTCGGGGAATTTCCATTGGATGAAACCGGTTGTATCGATTGTTATCCCCGGGGGTCCAACCGTGATAGCATAGGTGATGGGATCTCCG
>SOKD01000366.1 GCA_004376305.1 Candidatus Cloacimonadota bacterium
TGAACTGGGAAAAGATTGTATACAACAAAAGGTTTCAAAGATAGCTGATTTTCTGAAAAGAAATCAATGCGGTGTCTCGAACGGTATAGTAAGTGACCACTGCTTCACCCTGTAGTGAACTGAGGAGTACGCCCTGTACCGTTAGGGTATCTCCTGCAGAAATAGATGATACTGAAATTGACAGGTCGATATGTGTTGTATCTGGAAGCGAAAGCTCGATTCCTGGGTCTCCGAGCAGATTATAGGTGTAAAGCTGGTATTGATTTCCATAGGATGAATAGTAGGCAATCTCCCCGTAGGCAAGAAATTGTCCGAAATGGAGAAGATTGTGATTGAAGAAACCTTCGTAAATCCTTCTGGATAGTAAGTAATTATGTCCGCCATACGTAAGGCTTCCAGGACCATAGTATCCAATACCGCCACCATTTGGCGCAAGGAAGACCGTTTCGCCTATGGAGATTGAATCCGGATGAGGTTCGTCAAAGAATCCATTAACACAACTGAATGCTGTCCAGAAGGGCATTCTGTCAAGGTTTGTCATTCGGAATACATCTTTTGATATAAGGAATCCGCCACCACACAGTATATCCCCTCCGCCATGTGAAAGGAAATTGACAAAGACCGCGCCTTCGTCCATTTCTTTGAGGAAATCTTCTCTCATTTTTCGCGGATGATAGCATCTGTTCGCGTCATAAGCAGGGGGTAAGTAATCTGCAATAATGTGATCCATATCAAAGTACGAGTTATATCCGGCAGTACCGGAGTCAGCAACAAAAACGAGGTTCCGTTTCCACTCATCAAGGTTCTGATAGTCAACGTACATTTTGGCTTTTTCAAAGATTCCATCGAACTCATCATCGCTCCTGATAGGGAAGCGCCCTATGAATATGTCAGGAAGAAGATCATCCCCGCTCACTCTCGCGAAGTATCCATCGTCAGCTACTGCTCCCCAGAGCCCCCAATACATTGAAAGGTGTACAGGCACGAAGTTCCCGCTATGACCACGAATATTCCGGTAATCAAATGTTCCATCTCCAAAGAGAAGGCAGTAGAGCGGTGGCTGATTGTAGTAATCGTAGGCATAAGAGATGAATTGTTTGATCGCTTCGGGGGAATCGATTCCATGATTGAATTCATTGTAGATTTCATCGATCGTAACAACCATACAATCAAAACCGTGTGTTTCCTTCCAGAGTGCATATGTTTCAGCACTGGCTAAAAGAGCATCTGAAGTGATGATCAGGAATTCCGCGTTATGCGTTGTTGCGTGAAGATCTCTCAAATGTACTTTTTCAATGCGTTCAGGTTGGTATTTTTCCCAGATTGGAACTATCGTAAACCGCATCAGGCTCGTTATGTCTTTATCCTGAAAGATGAATCGGTACTTTGTATTTCCCTGCTCCTGATATATCTCTCTTTTGAAGTTGATGATCTTTGATACATTCTGTTTATAGATTTCTACATCGGCAAAATCAAAATTATCTATGATGAATTCATAGGTCGTATCTTGCATATCCTCGGGAATATTGAATGTTATCGTATTGTTTGATGATTTGAGAAGGTGGTCGTATGATATCTCAACCCAGTTTGAAAAAAGTCCATCAACGGAATCAACGGGAGCCGGAAGGATGAGCGTGATCGTATTGGAGCCATGATGCAGGATATTTCCGGAGATGCCTTCGATGGAAAGAGTATAGGGTGCCTGTCCATGCCATGAAGAATCAGCCAGGAATGAGTCGTTAAAGAGCACCTGTACTCTGTGCCCGGCATGTGTTGTCGTGAACCCGTGGAGGTTTACCATTAGATCGAACGGTGCCAGCGTATCGGGAGAAGGAACAAACACATCAATGTACTGTGTATCGGGACCGTATAATCTATCCCAGAACCACATATCTGTTGAGTCGGCAGTGATTACTGAGAGCCTTACGAAGATACTGTCTTTTTCGAAATGGATGGTATCCCGGAATGAAGAAAGGGGGAAATGGCTTATTGAATCAGGTGTTCCATCTTCCTCGACCATCCTTTTTCCAAGGCTATCGCCAAAAGAAAGCCAGTAGACATTCTTGAAGGTGTATGGATTGAAGAATGTTGTTTCACCATGTATGCTCAGGGCAAAGAAATCGATGTAGTCCTGCATGTTGAAGACAGAGTCTTCTTCTCCTTTGACATAAATTGGAATCTCAAATCCCCGGTGAGTGATGTGGATTTCACGCGGGTTAATGGTTGATGGATTAATACCAGCATTGATAAGGTCGGTATAGGCAATATGGTGGAGTCCCTCTTTACCGGTGATGATCTTGAATAGTGTATCCGCCTGGCGTGGTTCTGGAATTTGTGGAAATGGGTGAGGCTTCAGCCATCGTTTGCACTGTTCGTAGTTACTGACAAGGTTTGAAAAGAGGGATTCTGCTTTGTTGTCTTTTTCAGGAATTCTGATATTTCCCGGTTCTCTTGCTTGAGATGCAAAGGAAATGATGAATGTTGCCTGTGTTATTATGGAAAGTGTCCTTGTTTGTGGGTTGTATCTGAAGGGAAAGAACAGGATTGCTCCAATGCGGTGGTCTCTGAAGAAACCAGGACTTGTCACCTCGTAGTGACTTGCCGGATAGTATGTATCCTGTTTGTAAAATCCATCAAGATTGAATCTTCCGGCGAGTACCGGTCCAAGTGCAATGGGATCAACTGGTTCAACGAACGGCATTATTTTCTTTGTTGTTTTGATACTCTGGAGAGCAACATTGAAATCACCTGAAACCGGTATGCCGAAAAGAGTTGAAACGAAAGGAAGGTTTGGTTTTCCCGCAACGTTGGTTCGCTCCGCTCCCCCGAGCATGATACGGGAAAATGTATTCCCATGCTTTATGTATTCGGTGACAGAGTAGTTTCCCAGTTCATACGTTACCGTGAGTTTGTTATCCGATACGGTTTTAACTCTTACCGTAAATCCGTCATTGTCTGCTGAGAGAAGGGGTGAAGGAAGGAGTGAGATTCCCGAAAAGAGAAGAGCGCAGATACAAAGCACACGAATTGATGTTTGTCTGTACTGAGGATTTAATTTCATTGTAGTGGTCGTTTCATAGTTTGATTGCGGTACCGGCTATCGGTGTATATGTATTGACCTTGAAAAAGTAAATTCCTGAAGGAACCTCTTTTCCTTGATTGTTTTTGCCATCCCATTCCAGCTTCGCTGGAAGGATAAAGGATGAAGAAGGATGAAGGATAAAGTTTTTGACTAAACGACCAGCTGCATCAAAGATTTCCAGCTCAATGCCCTCTGCACTTTGCCCTATGCAATATTCTATGTTTATTTTATCCCTGAATGGATTTGGGGATACGGAAAAACTGAAAATCGCATTTTTTTGAGGGATAGCGATTTGAACAGGACGTGAGTAATGCACATCTGTTCCTGCAATTGTTTGCAGCACATACGTATAATCACCTGATTGGAGCGATTCATGCCAGGTATAGGTATTATTATGGCGCAAGGTTTGTGTTATGCGAACAGGATACGGTGAGTCTATTCTAAACAAATGCGGTTCAGCATAGGAAATGGATGCGGTGAATGTGACTCCGTGTGAGAAGATCTCTGGTGTGATTCCCATTGAGAGCATATCGGGAACGGCATTAAATCTTTTGTATCGGATATGGGGAGAGACTTTGTTGGAATCCTCCATACAGTCGTACCATATTATGTGAACGGAACCATCAGTGGAAGCAGCAAGATGTGGAGATGTAGAAAGTCGCTCACCATGTGAGAGTGCGGTATCGCTACTCCATGCGCCACTAACATTTTTTTTGTAGAATATTTCATAGTTTCCTTCCCGATCATCCGACCAGGCAAGATGTAATACACCGAACGGATCAGAAACAATTTGTGCGTACAGGGCTTCTCCCGGATTATTCGATACCGGGACAGGGTTACTCCAGTTTGTTCCGTTGAAATGAGAATAGTAGATAACAAAATTATTATCTCTATC
>SOKD01000392.1 GCA_004376305.1 Candidatus Cloacimonadota bacterium
GTTCTCAAGCAGAGGTCCAACACAGGATGGTCGCTACAAACCCACGATTGTAGCACCGGGGCAGCAGGTGATGTCAGCTAATGGCGCAACAATTAATGGATACAAATACCTGTCCGGAACAAGCATGGCAACTCCTGCATCCAACGCTGGAATTGGACTCATGCGTCAATACCTTCTGGCAGGTTTCTACCCGAGCGGGGCGGAGAATCCTGCAGATTCCATTACTTACCAGAGCGCTGCTCTGCTGCGAACAATGACAATCGTTTCCGCTGATCCTAATGTAGGCAGCTACACCGTGCCTGATTCGAATATTGGCTGGGGAAGGATTGATGTCGATAGCGTTCTGTACTTCGCTGGAGATTCAAGGAAACTCATCATCCTCGACGATACGATCGGTATCGCTACCATGCAATACACAGTTGATTCATTCCAGGTACAGAGCCAGATACCTCTTAGGGTTTGCATGGTATGGACGGATACCGCGGCTGCGCCTAATGCCAATCCTACCCTTGTTAACAATCTTAACTTAGAACTCATTGCTCCCGATGGAACATCATACACCGGTAATCAGTACTCAGGTGGCCAATCAATCCCCAATCCTGCAAACTGGGATAACATTAATGTTGAGGAGTGCTGTCGCATTAATGCACCCCAGACCGGGATCTGGAAAATTATTATCAGAGGACAGAATGTTGTTTACCCACCTCAGCCATTCGCCTATACCATCACCGGAGATATTGAGCCACTGGTTGGTGTTACAGAGCATGACAAAGAAAGTAACCAGAATAAGCATTTCTCCTTCGCAAGCCATCTGATCAGTTCAGTAACCAGAGGAACAATCGCCATCAAGGTCTTCCTGTCACAGCGAGAACATATTGCGGTCACCATTCATGATGCATCCGGACGAAAAATTACCACCATTTTCTCTGGAAAACTTCCAGGAGGAAACAGCATGATCAAACACCGGGTAGATCTCCCGAGCGGTATATACTTTGTCAAGGTTGCATGCACAACCCGTTATCACGTAAAGAAACTTATTATTGTACGGTAATAATAGCAATTCAAAACAAAACAGGCATTGCACGCGCCCTTTCTTGATGTTTGGGAAATAACCATATAGTACTATTTGTACGGCGTGAATTTAAACCACTACTCAAGCATATCAAGTCTTGAAAGAAAATCCGTCTTGTATTCTTTTGCCTGAAGCGCTCCAATGATGCCCTTCTTGTCTACAGCTCTAAGATATGCTTCATACGTTTCTATCAAATTATTATCAACGAGTTGCATGAGAGAAGCATTGAGTGAAATCATACCTTCTTTTTTTCTTGTTTGTATTATGGAAGGTATCTGGTATGTTTTCCCTTCCCTTATGAGATTCGAAACTGCTGCAGTGACGAGGAGAATTTCAAATGCAGCAATTCTTCCCCCTCCAATTCGTTTGCATAAGGTTTGTGAAATGACCGCCTTCAATGAATCTGCCAACATTGTTTTCGTTTGTTCCTGTTCATCCGGCGGAAATTGCTCTACAATTCTGTTGACCGTGCTGTATGCAGACGTCGTATGGAGTGTAGCCAGAACAAGATGTCCAGTCTCAGCAGTTTCCAATGCTATTGCGATTGTTTCCAAATCCCTCATTTCACCTACAAGAACAACATCGGGATCTTCTCTCAGTGCAGATTTCAAGGCACTCGCGAAGCTTTTTGCGTGTTTTCCAATTTCTCTTTGATTAATAAGGCTTTTTACATTTTTGTGCACAAACTCTATAGGGTCTTCAAGGGTAATTATATGAACATCACGTTTTCTATTAATAAAGTTTATAATAGCTGAGAGGGTTGTTGATTTACCACTTCCGGTTGGACCCGTAACTAAAATCAAGCCCCTATTCAAAAAGCTAAGTTCTTTGAACAGGTCGGGTAAATGTAACTCTTCAAAGGCAGGTATTCTAAATGGTATAAGGCGGAAAACTGCTCCAAGACCATTCATGTCCTCAAATACGTTGCAGCGGAAACGAGCGCATCCTTCTATTTTATGAGAAAAATCGGCATCTTCATTATTATCAATATCCTTTTTTTCAACATCGGTCATTATTTCCCCAAGTATCTTCTGCAATTCTACTGAAGAGAGGGCTTTAAACCCTTTTACTTTAAACAGTTTGCCATCTTTTCGGATATAGGGATGTTCATTCGCAGAAATATGTAAATCAGAGCCATTGTTTTCAACAAGAACTCTCAGATACCTGTTAATTGCTGGCTCTCCTTCCTTTATTGCTACATTTAGTTCCAAATCCTTTTTCGCATCCTCTTCCATAGATTCATCAAACGATTGCTCTTTCTCCCTCCTTGTCTGCTTGCATCTTTCCAGAAGAACAAATGAGGAGAACAGTTCCTCGCCATTTCTTTCAATAAAACCGGTAAAAGTAGCCTTTTGAGGCAACTCATATTGAATATTCATTTGATTCTCTATGCTCGAAAGATCAAGGTTCTCATTCATGATCTCACCAAGCATGCTTTCTACTTCATCTCTACTTATGTCTGCCTTGTCCTGAAACTCTCTTCCAGAAGCCATTACGTATTTCACCGGCATGTCTGGTTTTACACACAATTGAACAGCATTCAGCTCCATGAGCCTGTCAAAGTACTTGTCTATTTTATTCATAATTACCTCACTATCTGAAAAATTAAATCATCCTGAATGTCGGTTTACCACGGGTTTTGCTCTTAACACTTCTAAGCATAGACTGCTGCCAGAGCCCTTTTTACAACAGCATTCAGAATTTTCAAGTCCACTGGCTTAACAAGATACTCAAAAATGTTTGATGACTTTATAACAAAATCTTCCTTCATACCTTCAAAAGCGGAGCACATAATTACCGGAATATTATTTTCCGATTCCCTTATCAAGCCAAGAACTTCAATACCATGAACATCAGGCATTTTTATGTCAAGAATAATGAGATCAGGTTCCTCATGCAATAACAACTCCAGAGCCTGAATCCCTGAAGAGGCTGTTATCACATTGTATCCACTTCTCTGTAGCGTTGTTTGAAAAATCAATCTGATGTTAGGGTCATCATCGGCTATCAGTATTTTTTTCATACTTCCTCCTTTTTGTTTTACCATTACTCTGTGCAAGTTTAATGCCATGCGTTAACTCATTTATTCATTATACTTATAAATTATTCACACTTTCCAATCCGTCAAGATTCTCAACACAATGCACAAAATACGGACATCAACATAGTGCCCAGCTTTGCTCTATTCAGCTCATTCACACACATTTCCTTGTTATCGCAGCATTTATATGTTGCTTCTCTTGAGAGCACAGTTTGAACCATACAGTGACAGAATAGACTGAAATCCTAACAACCTGTTCATTTCTTGTGCACAATATTTTCTATATCAATTTTGCATTACTTCTGTAAGTCTTTTCTTTTACTCATGATACGCTTGTTAATAATGCTGGCACAATACTTGCAGTTCATGAGTATAAAACATAAGGAGGAAGCAAATGAAATATCAAATAGCAAAAAGTACTCTTCTCTTCTTACTCTTAACAAGTATGCTTACCGCACAACAAATGTATACAGTTCAATTTGATGAGAATAATCTTACTTTCAATAAATGCGAATCATTTGACATCGCTCGCATAAAAGGTTGTTTGCTTGATGGAAAACCAGGAAAACCGCTCCTTCCCTGTAAGAGAATCGAGATACTCATACCTCCGAATAAAACATGTCTAAAAATCGAAGTTATTAACTGTATATACACGCCGCTCAGTGGATATTATAAACTCTATCCTGCACAACCTCCAGTCCCTCTAACCGGTATACCGGTAAATCATGAATTTGCTATGAATGAAGCCCTTTATTCAAGTTCAAATCAATATCCCGAAACATGTGTTGAAATAATCGAAGAGAGGAACATTGCCGGCAATAAAATCATTGCACTGCGTATTACACCACTCATCTATAT
>SOKD01000162.1 GCA_004376305.1 Candidatus Cloacimonadota bacterium
TATTTATGAAGGGATTTATCCTTGCTGCCTTATGCCTTATGATCTTTGTGCTTCCCCTGTCCGCTCAGGATGAGGGCATTCTCGCTCATTACGGAACATTGAAGATTGGTGGTATAATGCAGAGCACATTTACCTACAATATGGATACCACCGCAATTCAAACATCATTTGCACTGAAAAGGTCGCGTTTACTCTTCTGGGGGACTATTGTTAGCGATCAGATCAAGTATTTCGTCCAGACAGAAGGGCTTGCGAATCCGTATGTTCTTGATACAAAATTGATTTTTGTCAATTTCATCCCCCAGACCAGCATCACTATAGGTCGTTTCCTCCCCAACTTCACGCATTACATGCCGATGTCAACAGCCAAGTTAGATTTGATAAACTATCCTTTAGTTGTTACACAGGGCTATGCAATGTGGCGTCAATGTGGTGTGCAAACTGCAACAACATCTGACTATGTTGATTTTAATCTTGGTGTCTTTAATGGTTATCCGGCAAACAACTGGTCTGATGATAATGATGCAAAAGACGTTCTTTTTGCAGCAGCCGTTAAACCTGCTCCATTTATAAAATTCCTCGGTTACGGTTGGATGGGAAACATGCTCATGGCAGGTGATGCTGACCTTGCCAAAAATCGTTTCGGTGGTGGTGCAATCGTTACCTACCCGCTTAACGAGCAGATGACTGTTATCTTCAAGGGTGAATACGTGATGGGAACTGATGAGATGGGCGAGGGGATCGATGACCTCAGTAGCGGTGGTTTCTATGCTCATGTAGGGTTCCATGTAAATCCTATTGTTGAGGTTCTTGTTCGATACGAAACCTTTGATCCTGACAACGATATAGACGACAATGCAGTGACATGGATCACACCTGGAGTGAACTTCCGTCTCGTTGGCGATCATGCAAAGTTCTCCGCGAACTACATTATGAAACAGGAAGAAGCCGGAGAATACGACAATGATCAGTTCATCGTGCAGACACAGTTGTTCTTCTAAGTTATAAAGAGGGGTCAGGCATTCGTACCTGACCCCTTCGATTTTTTTTGCTTATGACACGAATTTTCTCATTTATTGGGCATTCTAACAGTGGTAAAACCACACTTATTGCGCGGATAATTACCGAACTTAAAAAAAGAAGGTATTCGGTGGGGGCAGTGAAGAGTAGTTCAGTTGCCTGCGAAGTCGATAGCAAAGGAAAAGATTCATACCGTCTCAGGGAGAAGGGAGCCGACCCTGTTCTCTTAGTGTCAAAAAGTGACATAGCATTGTTCTCCCAAAATAATGGTGATAACCCTAAAGACTTAATTGAGCGATACTTTCCGAACAGCGATTTCGTTTTAATAGAGGGTGGTAAAAACTGGAATGGCATCAAAAAAATTGAGGTGATTGCTGCTTTGGAAAAACGTCTTCCTCTCAAGGAGAAGCCAATTGCCATTATATCTGATGAGAGAGTAGATGCTCATATCCCTCAATTCAAAAGGGATGAGGTTGAAGAAATTGTGAACCTATTGGAGAAAGAAAATGGATGAGCCTATAGTCCTCAAGGTAAATGGAGAAATTGTAGAGATAAATAGCTTTGTGAAAAATATAATGGCAGATGTTAATAAGGCTATCATTGATAACCTTAAAATCGGTGATAAGGACATTAAGTCCATAGAGATAAAGATTACCGTATAATAATAGACATACTATATGTGGTCTTATGTCTGAATCTTAATGAGGAGTGTGATAAACAATGCTTGGTGGCGGTATTGGCTGGCAGGAAATTACCATTGTTCTGGTGATCGTCCTTCTTCTCTTTGGTGCAAAGAAGATTCCCGAAGTAATGCACTCATTTGGAAAGGGAATCAAGGAGTTTAAGAAAGGGATGAAAAGTATCCAGAATGAGCTGGAAAAAGAAGACGAGCCGGAGAAAGAGAAAGACAAAACAACATAAAAGCTATCATTGCGAGTTCTGTTTCCTATTCGCATTCGAAGCAATTTCGTTGTTTCCTGCCCCTAAAATCCCTGTTGTTAATAAAATTCAGTTTTCTGGGTCTTTGTGGCTCAGTTCTCCTGGAAGTAATGAACAAGAAATTTTTTAAGGTTATAACAAGGGCGAAAGCCCTTTCTCTCTTTACCGAGCTTCCGGTAATGGAGCAGGAGCGAATAGAGACAAGGGATAGTGCGGGAAGAATTTTGGGTCGTACCATTGTTGCTCCTTGCGACGTTCCACATTTTGAGCGATCGACCATGGATGGATTTGCTGTATTTGCAGATGACACGTTTGAAGCAACAGAATCAAAAACGGTCAATCTTTCGTTTGTCGGTGATGTTACCATGGGGCAAGAAACAACATTGACGCTCAAAACCGGTCAGGCAATCTCTATCCCGACGGGGGGAATGGTTCCCGTGGGAGCAAATGCTGTTGTGATGATTGAGTATACGGAGATGGACGGCAAGAGAGTGTTCATTAAAAGGCGTGTTGCTCCAGGAGAGAATATTATCCGCAGGGGGAGTGATATTGCGAGAAAAGACGTATTGCTGAAAGCAGGAATGAAAATCAGACCGCAGGATATTGGAACACTATCTGCATGTGGTATTATTGCAGTTGATGTGTACAAAAAACCATCTGTTGCGATTATATCTACGGGTGATGAACTTGTCCCGCCAGAGCAAGAACCTTTTCCTGGTGTGATACGAGGAATAAATGCATATACACTCCATTCGATGACAGAGCGGTATGGAGGTATACCGGTTGACTTTGGCATAACAAAAGATGTGTTTGGGAAACTGAAAGGGTTTATCCGTCAAGCTCTTGCAAATTCCGATATTGTCGTTATATCAGGAGGAAGTTCGGTTGGAACAAAGGATATAACACTTGATTGTATTACAGCTCTTTCAGGATCGCACATTCTTGCAAATGGCCTTGCCCTAAAGCCAGGGAAGCCGACGATTCTTGCAATGGTAAATAATAAACCAGTTATTGGACTCCCGGGACATCCCGTCTCCTGCATGGTTATATTTTATCTTATTGTTAAACCGCTCATAGAAAAAATGGTTTTGCGTGATAAGCGTATTGGGGAGCAGAACAAAATTCAAGCCAGGATTACAGAAAATGTGTCTTCGGTTTCCGGAAGGGAGGAATACATCAGAGTCAGTTTGATAGAGAAGAATGAAGGTGTGTGGGCTCAGCCTATTCCCGGAGGCTCACATGTCATTTCAAGCCTTGGGAAATCAGATGGAATTGCCCGGATCGATCTTGAAAGTGAAGGTATTGAACAGGGCACTTTGGTAGATGTTTTTATTATGTAAATATTTTCTTTCACGGATGCTTTCATTTTCGCTCACCTTTTTGCTTTTTCATTGAAATTTCTCTGTAATTGTGTTACAATTTCGATATATGGAGAGAAACGTCTATCTTAAAAAAACGGAATGGAAAAAAGCATTGCGCGAATTCACCAATGGATTCACATCATGTTTTCCCCTGGACTCTGAAATAGTTCCTGTCAGGGATTCGCTTCATCGAGTAACAGCTTGCGTGGTTACCTCACTCATAGCGTCACCTGCTTTCAATTCGGCTGCGATGGATGGAATTGCTGTTAATGCGAAGATAACCTTTGAGGCTTCACCATCCGCCCCAAAACGACTTATTGTTGGCATGGATTGCGATTTTATCGATACGGGGAATCCTTTAGAGGATACATACAATGCAGTCATTAAAATTGAGGATGTGGTCATTATTGATGCAAAGACGGTTGAGGTAAAATATGCTGTTCCTCCAGGAAAGGATGTTCGATTCAAAGGAGAAGATTTCAATGCTGGAGATTTCGTTATTGGTGAAAGCCACCTGATACATCCTGTTGATATTGGTGCGATGCTCAGTTGTGGAGTGTTCGGTGTGAATGTGCGGAGGAAACCACGTGTAGCAATTATTCCAACGGGCTCGGAAATTGTTGAGCCTGGAGGAACGATACGAG
>SOKD01000363.1 GCA_004376305.1 Candidatus Cloacimonadota bacterium
TGACCATTGCATTTTGCGCATACAAACCTCCTTGTTCCATTATGGATAAGAGTGTTTTTTCTTAGAAAATAGGTGAAATTATGCGTAATGTCAAGAAAAATAATACGTGAAAAGTTCAATTTAATGATAGTCGCACACATCGCCGGAAACGGTGGTATACAAATATATCTTGACATCAATAAAATAATGTGTGAATATAAATGAGGGAAAACAAGAGTGTAATTTCTATAATGAGGAGGAGTTAATGGGGGAAAGGATATAACGGTGAAAAGGATCATCAGAGCGCCGCGGGGAACAAAATTGAATTGCAGATCCTGGGAGACAGAAGCGCCGCTGCGAATGCTGATGAATAACCTGGATCCGGAGGTGGCAAAAGACCCGGAAAACCTCATTGTGTATGGCGGGACTGGAAAAGCAGCCCGGAATTGGGAGTGTTTCGATGCGATTGTTGAGACCTTGAAGGAAATGAAGACTGACGAAACACTTCTTATGCAATCAGGTAAGCCTGTTGCAGTCTTTAAGACACATCCATGGGCGCCGCGGGTGCTCATTACCAATTCTCTGCTTGTTCCTAAATGGGCAACCTTTAAGGAATTTACAAGGCTTGAATCAATGGGGTTAACCGTGTATGGGCAAATGACTGCTGGCAGCTGGATATACATCGGTACCCAGGGGATACTGCAGGGGACGTATGAAACCGTTTCTTCTATTGCGGAACAGGAATTTGGTGGCTCACTGAAAGGAAAGTGGATACTCTCAAGCGGACTTGGCGAAATGGGAGGTGCCCAACCACTTGCATTTACCATGAATGATGGTGTTGCTGTTATTGTTGAGGTGGACAAAAGGGCAATTGAGAGAAGGATTGAAACACGATACCTGGACATGTGGGTAGATAATCTTGATGAAGCACTCCGGCTAAAAGACGAATTTCTCAGAAAGGGAGAAAGAAAGTCAATAGGATTATGGGCGAATGCAGCTGATGTACTCCCGGAACTGGTGAAGCGGAATGTTGTACCGGATGTGGTAACCGATCAGACTGCCGCGCACGATCCCCTGAATGGCTACATACCAAGTGGCTATTCAGTTGAGGAAGCTGCTACTTTGAGAAAAAAGAATCCCGATAATTATATAAAGCGAGCATATGATTCTATTGCAATTCATGTCCGGGCGATTCTTGATATGAAAAAGAAGGGTGCCCATACATTTGAATATGGTAATAACATACGGGAACGCGCAAAGGAGGGTGGTGTTGATAATGCTTTCGATATTATCGGATATGTACCTGCCTACATACGTCCCCTCTTCTGTAAAGGAAGCGGGCCGTTTAGATGGGTTGCTCTCTCTGGAGAGCCGGAAGATATTCTTAAAACTGACAGGAAACTTCTTGAAACGTTTCCTGAAGATGAGCACTTGAAAAGATGGATTGAGCTTGCGCAAGAAAGGGTACCTTTTCAGGGATTGCCATCCCGTATATGCTGGCTTGCCTGCGAAGATAGGGTAAAGATGGGGGAAATCGTGAACCATATGGTGAAAAAGGGTGAATTGCGTGCACCTGTTGTGATTGGGAGAGACCATCACGACACCGGAGCAGTTGCTTCTCCATACAGAGAAACAGAAGCAATGAAAGATGGCTCTGATGCAATAGCTGATTGGCCGGTTTTAAATGCGTTGTTAAATACTGCATCAGGCGCAACATGGGTTTCTGTTCACCATGGTGGTGGTGTTGGTATTGGTTATTCGATTCATGCAGGTATGGTTATCGTTGCCGATGGAACTGATGAGCAAGCCAAGAAATTGCAACGAGTGCTTACCAATGATCCCGCCTCAGGGGTTGTTCGTCACGCAGATGCCGGCTATGATATTGCCATTGAAACTGCAAAGAAGAACAAAATCTGGACACCAATGATTCAGTAAATAAAGCAGAAACTCTGGAGGAATAATGAAAATGTGCTTTTTAAGTATAACTCTGTTATTGTTATTTCCCCTTTTTCTAAACGGTGAGTTTATTGTTTGCAATGAACCAGGAGTTCAATCCGAACCGGAAGTGGGGTTTGACGGCACCAATTATTTTGTAGTATGGACCGACGGGAGGGGTGCAAAGAGCGAACTGTATGCAGCGAGGGTGACACAGTCAGGTATTGTGCTTGATCCTGGTGGGATTCCACTGCTGAAAGAACTTGATGAGCAGACTCACCCTTCAGTATCGTTTGATGGAGAAAATTATCTGGTTGCATACCACTACGGCTGCTGAGGATTCGGTGATATTCACGGGGTCCGTGTGACCCAGGATGGTATGGTGCTCGATTCGATAATTATCTGTAATGACCTGTATGATCAATTATCCCCAAACATTACGTTCGGTGACAGTGTTTACCTTGTTTCATGGATTGATAAGAGGGGTTTGTTCCCGGCAATTTATTGTGCTCGGGTATTACCAGATGGCTCCGTTATTGAAACTAATGGTTTCCGTATAAATGATGATTCAACGAATCAAATCTCACCCGTTTCTTCATTTGATGGAAACAACTTTTTTGTGGTCTGGGTTGGTTTCGACGGAAATGGGTTTGGTGTATTCGGAAAGAGGATTTCGGTTTCCGGAGCAATTCTTGATTCTTTTCCCATCGTGATCACCTATTCGGTAGAAGCCAAGTATAATCCTGCAATGGCATATGGTGGTGGTAACTATATGTCAATATGGGATGATGCGCGTCTCAGCGGGACTGATTACGATGAATGGGCAGCCAGGATTTCCACTGAGGGTATTCTTATTGATACCGCTGGAATTGCAGTTGATACTTCACCGGGATATCAATTCACTCCATCTGTTTCATTTCTCCCGCCTTACTTTTTCGCTGTATGGACAGATGATCAATCTTCTGAAGCTGATCTTGTTGGCAAGAGAATATCTCTTTCGGGAGATGTTGTTGATTCGGTGGCGATTCCAATCTCGAGTGCTGCAGGTCAACAGTTTAACCCATCGATACTCCGCGGTATCGATAAGTACTGCGTCGCGTGGAGTGATGGCAGGTTGGGTTACGAAAATTCTGATATTTATGCAACATTCGTTGATACAGCAGGTGCGGTTGTTGAAGAAGAAAAAATCTCTGATACAGTTAATAAGGAAATGTCTCTTACCGTCAATCCAAATCCTTTCAGCACTACCACCCAGATTGTAATTTCTCTATCCGGTAAAGCGCAAAGGATGCAGGGCACAGGAAAAAACGGGGGGCAAATTGATTTAAATATTTATGGAATACAGGGGAATTTAGTAAAATCCTTTTCACTCTTCACTCCTCATTCTTCGCTTATCACCACTGTATTCTGGGATGGAACAGATAATTTAGGAAATGAAGTTCCTTCAGGTATCTATTTCTCTGTTTTTAAAGATGGTGGAATTCATATTGAGAAAAAAATACTCCTGATAAAATAAGGAGGGTAACGATGAAAGTACTTGCAGTTTTTGTATGTTTCTTTATTTTGTTGCCGATCTGTGCCCATACGGAATTTATTATATGCGATGCAGCGGAGAATCAGTACGGACCTTCAATAGCATTTGATGGCACGAATTATTTAATTGTATGGACGGATGGAAGGGATTCGCTTGATGTTATCTATGGTGCGCGAGTTTCTCAATCGGGAACGGTTCTGGAACCTGATGGTTTTGCTTTATTGGCTGAAAATGATGAACAGATTAATCCCGTTGTTGCCTTTGATGGAGAAAATTACCTTGTTGCCTGGCAATTCGGATGTTGAGGGTTCGGTGATATTCACGGGGTCCGTGTGACCCCAGAGGGTGTTGTTCTTGATTCCATTGTAATTTCTGACGATACTCTGGTTCAGGCTTCACCATCTATTGCATTCGGTAATGGTATTTACCTGGTGTGCTGGGCTGATAACAGAGCAGGATTTTCCGATATCTATTATGCCCGTGTATTGCCTGATGGAAGCGTTCTTGATATTGGTTTTCCCATTCATCCTGATTCCGCTCTTCAACTTTCCGCAAATGTAGCATTTGATGGAAACAACTTTTTCGTTGTGTGGACTGCATATGAAAACGGCGGTTTTAATTTGTGTGGTGCGAGAATTGCAGTTAACGGTACTGTTCTTGACTCCACGCCAATTGCTATCTCGATAGGAGATGTTTCAAAATTCCGCCCGGGAATTTCCTTTGACGGTTCAAACTATATGGTAATATGGGATGATGCGCGGCTTTCTGCGCCCGAATACGACCAGTGGGCAGCCAGGATTACACCGGATGGCATCGTGATCGATACAAATGGTATTCCCATTGATACCTCAACGGGGAATCAGCTTAATTCATCGATAACTTTTCTTAACCACCTTTACTTCGCTACCTGGGCCGATTTTGGTTCTGGCAATGCGGATATTTATGGGCGGAGAATTTCGCCGTTTGGATATGTAATCGACACAGCGGCAGTTGCGATCTGTACACAAACAGGGGATCAGGAACAGCCGTTTGTTTCGTGCAACACAGAAAGATTTATCATTGCCTGGTAGGATGCCAGATTGGGGGTTGCGAATAGCGATATTTATGCAGATTTTGTTGACTCAGGAGCAGTTGGGATAGAGGGGAAAATTCAACCCATCTCCTGTTCAAAAAGGTTATTAGTATATAGTTCACCCAATCCCTTCACAAAGACAGTGAAAATTCGAGTTTTTTCATCTGAAAATAGAAAAGTGTACACGACACTGAGCATCTACGATGTATGTGGACGGTTAGTTAAACATTTCCCGGTTATTCAATTTCCCTATTACCAGGTTATCTGGGATGGGATGAATGAGAAGGGGGATCGGGTTTCACCGGGTGTCTATTTCTGTGTGTTGAGGGTTGCAGATAAACAAACTACACACGTTTTGTTGCACGTTAAATAAGTGGCACAATATCTCATATCTGCCAAGAGGATCAAAACATTTACCTATTGATGGATTTTTCCATTTAGTTCTTCATGCATATGTGCCGTACGTTGTGAATCATGGCATGCGCAGGATTATGCAGAGTACAATGGAAATGCAAGAAATTTGACGAATATGGTTGAACAAATACTAAAGCGGTCCAGAGCGCCAGCAGGAACAAATTTAAAGGATTAACACTCGATATTATTATGAGATAAAAAAGAATGATAGCAATTGAAAATGTCAGTTTTAGTTATGGGGAGAAAAGCATTTTACGCCATGTATCGTTTGCCGTAGAAAACAAGGGAATTGTCGTTATTACCGGCAAAAACGGTTCTGGAAAGAGCACTTTGGCGTTGCTCCTTTCGGGTATGCTTACGCCACAAAATGGCATGGTGATTATTAATGGAATTGCGTGTACTGATTACGAGGGGTTTGAGACTGCAAAAAGGGATATTGGTATTGTTTTTGAAAACCCGGAAAATCAGTTTATTACGACATCCGTTGAGAGGGAACTTGCTTTTGGGCTTGAGAACCATTGTGTTAGAAACAAACAGATGCGTTCTCGGGTTGAAGAAACAATAAAACAATTTTCACTTGAAGATATACGATATCGTTCACCGCACACGCTTTCTGGTGGTGAAAAACAAAAGGTTGCGATTGCATCTATTATGATACTTCAACCGCAATTCCTGATTCTTGATGAGCCAACAATATTTCTTGATCCTTCCTCAAGGGGGATGATTAGAGAGCTTATTCGAGAATTAAGAAAAACGGTTTCTATCATTTTTATCTCTCAATTCCCATCTGATATCCTTCTGGGTGATAAGGTGTACGTTTTAGGAGACGGTACTCTTACCGGACCTGTGGATAAAAAGGACATGACTGAAACAGAGATGTATCAAACTCCTCAAATGAAATTTTTGGATATCCTGCAGAATAGTGGATTCTATCACGGCAAGGATATTCCCCGTGTTGAATCCCTCTGCAAATTGATAGTGGATTCGAAAAAACAATGATTTTTTTTTGTTGATTATGAGAATTGTATTCAGAGATGTTTCGTTTTGCTATAATGCAGGATTGACCGAAGAGAGGAATGCACTCAGGGGAATATCTTTAGCGTTTGAGCAAGAGAGATGTTATCTCATTACCGGTCCCTGCGGTTCCGGTAAAACAACAATTGCACTTTTATTAAAGGGGCTTGTTAAGCCAACGGCAGGGAGTATCAATATAGAAAATGCGGAGAAATCACGGTTATCCTTTCAAAGGGAGATCGGGTTTACATTTCAATTTCCGGAAGAGCAGTTTTTCAAAGATACTGTTGAAGAAGAGGTGTCATTTGGTCCTGTATTACGTTGCCTGGATAATATCGAAGAAAGAGTGAGGGATGTGCTCAATCATACCGGGCTCCCGTACAATACATTCCGATATAATTCACCTTTCGGGCTTTCGTCGGGAGAGCAAAGAAAGTTGGCTATTGCTTCTGTCGCTGTATGTGAACCCTCGTGGTACATATTTGATGAACCAACAGCAGGGCTTGATTTTGAAGGGCGAGAAAAGATTTCGGCACTTATACATCGGTTGGTAAGCGAGAAAAAGACGGTTATAATAATAACACAGGAATTGGAACGTTTTCTTGCTGTATGTGATGAAATAGTGGTATTCAGAAAGGGTGAGCTTGTGTTCAAAGAAAAGAAAGATATTCTTCTGGAGAAAGAGGATCTTGATGAAGTTGAGTGTATACTTCCTTATCATATGAGGGTTCTCAGGGAATTACGGAGAAAGGGGTGGAGTATCCCTGTTTCCATCGGTAATTCTGTGGAGGCTGCAAAGGTGATTACCAATTACAAAGCTTAACTTCTTTCTTCAGGGCTTCAATTTTTTATCTTAAGATTTGCTGTACCTCAACTCAAGGCATTGGAAGGTTTCGCTGAAATTTCTTGACAGGATTCCGAACATGTTCTATAAGAAGCAACATACTGTTTTTTGTATAAGGGAAAACCAATAAAACAACCAGGAGGGACTGTATGAAAACGAGACAAATCGCTGTTTTGATACTTATAGTTGTTGTCAGTTTTTTAGGTGGATGCAGGAAACAGAAGACCAAGTTTGTGACTATCGGGACCGGGGGAGTAACAGGAGTCTACTATCCAACGGGTGGCGCAATAAGTCGTATGATTAACAACAAGTATGATGAATACAAAATTAAAGCTACCGTTGAATCCACAGGGGGTTCAGTTTTCAATATTAATGGTGTTATGAATGGAGACCTTGAGTTTGGCATTGCCCAGTCAGACAGGCAGTTTCAGGCATACAATGGGTTGGCAGAATGGTCACAATTAGGAAAGCAAGCAGGTTTGCGGTCAGTATTTTCAATCCATCCGGAATTAATCACGCTCATTGTGTCGCAGAAAAGCGGCATCGGGAACCTTCGTGACCTAGAGGGTAAAAGAATCAATGTAGGAAACCCGGGTTCAGGACAACTACAAAATTCAAAGGATGTACTCTATGCAGCGGGATTGGATGAAGATGACTTTCATGCCGAGCATGTAAAAGCAATTGAAGCACCTGGTTTGCTTCAAGATGAAAGAATTGACGGTTTTTTCTTTACGGTTGGACATCCTGCAGGCACCATTAAGGAAGCTACATCAGGAAGAATCAAAGTGTATATTGTACCGATTGAAGGAGCTGGAATTGATAAAATGCTTGAAAAATATCCCTATTATGCAAAATCGATCATCCCGCATTCCTACTATCCTTATGCACTTAACAGCAAAGACATCGTTACAATAGGTGTTAAAGCGACACTCATTACTTCAAAAAACGTTGATGAGGACATAGTCTATGCCATAACAAAAGAGGTATTTGAGAATTTGGAGGAATTCAGAACGCTTCATCCCGCATACGCCCTTCTGTCCAGAGAAAATATGCTTGAGGGACTTACTGCGCCACTGCACAAAGGTGCTTTAAAATATTATAAAGAAATAGGAATTGATACATTGATAGATTTTCAATATATAATCGATTAAATTCTGTTACCAGATAATTGAAGTGGTGCAAAGTTCTGAGAATGATAATACAATTAAGAAGTACATTGTTGGCTTTATTGCCATTGGGTGGGCGATTTTCCAACTTGCCTTACCGCGTTTCGTAATTTTAGATAGCATTACAATCAGGGCAGTCCATCTTGCATTTGCTGCAGTGCTGGTTTTCTTTACTATTCCCTTTTCAAAGCGAAAAAAGGATATACGTTTTTCAAGAAATATATCGACCGTTGATTTTATCCTGGGCGGCATTATCTGTTTTTTAGCTCTGTATATTGTATTTGATTGGCAGGGTATATCGATGCGCGCGGGAATACCGAGCAGCCGAGACATTGTTTTCAGCTGCATTCTTATTATTCTAGTACTTGAAGCATCCCGGCGAGCTATAGGGTTTGCACTTTCAATTATTGCAATTTTGTTCACCTTGTATGCTTTCTTTGGTCCATACATGCCTTCCATTTTTGCTTTTCGGGGTGTTTCCCTTCAGAAATTTGTCAGTCAGATTGCACTGTCTGCAGAAGGTATTTATGGTATTCCTCTCGATGTATCCGCCAATACGGTTTTTCTGTTCGTTTTGCTCGGTTCAATGCTTGAAAGAGCAGGAGCTGGTCATTTTTATAACAACCTTGCAATCTCGTTGCTTGGTAGGTTCAAAGGTGGTCCTGCAAAGGCGGCTGTTGTGTCAAGTGGTCTGACCGGTCTTGTTTCCGGATCGAGCATAGCGAATGTTGTAACGACAGGGACGTTTACAATACCCTTAATGAAGAAGGTTGGCTATCCAGCAAAGATTGCCGCAGCTACGGAGGTGGCTGCAAGTACCAATGGTCAGTTGATGCCACCCATTATGGGTGCTGCAGCGTTTATTATTGCTGAATATATGAGTATACCGTACCTTGATGTTGTAAAGGCTGCCATAATTCCGGCTTCCGTTTCGTATTTTGCCCTGTTCTATATCACGCATCTTGAAGCATCGAAACTGGGAATGAAAGGTCTGCCAAAAACTGATATTCCAAGATTTCTTGGTGTTTTAAAGCAAGGATTCTACTATCTTATTCCTCTTGTTACCCTGATATATGAATTGATGGTTATGCGGCACTCTCCGAAACTCGCAGCGTTCAATGCGATTGTTGTTCTCATGATGATCATTATTGTCAAGGAATTCGTGAATCTTGCCAGAGAGAGGTGCAGTGTTAAAAAGACCGTATGCGTTATTGTAAAAATAATCGGAAGTGGGTTAATTGCGGGTTCAAAAAATATGCTTTCCGTTGCGCTCGCTACCGCCACCGCAGGCATTGTTGTTGGCATTATTAATATGGGAATCGGAAGCATGATTGTTCAGATTGTGGAGATACTATCCGGTGGTAACATTTTTTTACTTCTTGTAATTACTGCAATAGCGAGTCTAATACTCGGAATGGGGCTGCCGACAACAGCTACCTATATTGTCATGGCATCCATTACCGTTCCGATAATCATAAAGTTGAGTTCAGGTAGTCTTGTAATTGCAATCCCTGCAATTGCAGCACACCTTTTCTGTTTCTATTTCGGTATCCTTGCTGACGATACTCCGCCAGTGGGACTTGCAGCATATGCGGCAGCAGCAATTGCAAAATCAAGCCCGATCGCTACCGGTATCCAAGGATTTATCTATGATTTACGAACTGCAGTTATCCCCTTTATGTTTGTGTTTAATGCAGAATTGGTGCTTGTTGGGGTCAACAGTATAGCGCAGGCATGTCTCATATTTGTAATGGCAATTTTTGGAGCCTTCGCCTTCACGAATGCTGTTCAGGGTTGGTTTATTGTAAAGAATCGCTGGTATGAAATCCCGCTCTTTCTTATTGCATCCCTTATTTTATTTTATCCTGCGATTGTTACGAGAATTTTCCAGCTCGGGGATAATTTTCGCTATTATATGTACGCTGTTGGATTGTTAGTATATGGTTTGGCTTATATTTTGCAGAAAATGCGCATTAGTCTTTCTAAATAATGTATAATAATGTAATTCCCTTATTCCTCGCCAGTTCTGAGTTTATGCGTGCACGCAGATTAATTTGTTGACACGTTTTTATGAATTTGATACAATTGAGCGATTATTTTTGCGAATCGAAAAATTGAGCAAAAAAATGCAATCATAGTGTGATGTATCTTAATTATCTTTACTGCCATTCCTTCGTTTCTCTTGAGGACAGGTTTGAAAAAGGTGTCATTCTTCGGGCTTCTTAGGAAGCCCTCAGAATGACAAGTACGGTAAAGCTATTTGCATGACAGAACAATAGTATCTTGGAGAAAGTGGTATGATAAAGGTGTTTAAATGAATCTAAAATGCGTTACATAAAGGAAGAAACAAAGGATCATCTAACGTGTTCTGCTGTACAGGATGAAGCGGGACCGGGATAAGATGAAATTAGATAATAAAGAAATAATGTGGAATAGTTCATATCCCCGTAAGGGAGTTCTTAGAAAAGAGATACAATGCATGCTTGATGCTTTTATAAAAGTGCTGGTTGGAAGCATTCCGGAATCCGGGATTACAGGAATCTATTTTAAGGGGTCAGGACAGAAAGAGTGGGATTCTCTCCTTGATTACGTACCGGAAATCAGTGATATTGATATCCACCTTCTTTTTGCGGAGGATAGCCTGATTGAGCAGTACTTTGGAACAACAGAGCAGGCTCTTGCTATTCAGGCGCAGGTTGAAGAACGCTACTTTTCAAGCGTACATGAACCAATTCATTTTCCTCGACCACAATTGCTCATGCTCAATCCTCTGTTAAAAAGCAAGGATTTTGTGCCTTCTCCGTCTAATACGATCACCGTTTTGCATGGGAAACCATATCCTCCGGCTGAGAAGTCTGCGCTAAAAAAGCTGCAGTTTATTGATTGCCAACGATTATTGGACGAGGAGAAATTTCTTTCCGAGTATCCGCTGCATGTTATTGACAGACCGTCAAAGTATTTATGGCAGGCATTGAGAAACCTCCTCTGGCATATTTCACCCATTGGCTCTCGGGTTCTTAGCGTAAGGGGTAAATCATACGATGAAGCATGGGGCATCAATAGAACAAGCATTGTGAAGGCTTTGAAAATATTGGGAGAGAAGCAGCTTGTACGTGATTATTCGCAATTCTATATGAGTGCGTGGGATTATTTTCTGTCAGGCTATGGTGATACGAATGCAGGCAGGAGTGCTATTGTTGCTGGAATCAATGCACTCAGACGGGCAATTGAGATAGCGAAGAAAAATAAGGAAGAAGCAGAATAGGAGGGGAATACATCTTATGAATGGAGAAAGGTTAAGAAAGCAAATTGACTTTATTGTAGAAATTGATAAATTGAAGCACATCCTCAGGCGAACATATATCATGGATAACTCGAGACACGAGAACGATGTCGAACACTCATGGCATCTGGCAATTATGACGCTTTTGCTTTCTGAATATGCAGAGCAGGAGAAAATAGATATCCTGCACGTCGTAAAGATGGTACTCATCCATGATATTGTGGAGATTGATGCGGGAGATACGTTCTGTTATGACGAACAGGGACAGAAGGAAAGAGTAAAAAGAGAGCGGAAGGCAGCAGAACGGTTATTCAGTATTTTACCCGAGGATCAAACGCAGGGATTCAGAGCCCTGTGGGAGGAGTTTGAGGAAAGAAAAACTCCAGAAGCCCGTTTTGCCGCGTCCCTTGATAGACTGCAACCTCTCCTGCATAATTATTACACAAAAGGATTTGCCTGGAGAGAGAATAGTGTTACCAGTGATATGGTTTTTGATCGAAACAAACACATTGAAAAAGGTTCACCTTCGCTCTGGAAATTCGCGAAGGATCTTATCGAAGAATCCATTAAAAAGGGTTATCTACCAAAATAATATTTTCTTAATACTAGTGTAATGAATCTTCATTATTTTTACTGTCATTCCTTCGCTTCTCTTGAGAACAGGTTTGAAAAAGGTGTCATTCTTCGGATTTCTTACGAAGCCCTCAGGATGAAAAGTACGGTAAAGCTATTTGCGTGATATAATACTAGATGGGTACAACAGGTAAGCTAACTTGTTGTTAGTCAAAGAATTTCCTTGAGGGAAAACTCCAACGTCAAACTGGAAAAATTACGTATTTTATAGAATACTTATTTTGGCATTTAAACCATACTGCAATAAGGTTGTCTAAAGAATAAAGGAGGGGAAAATGAAAAAATGTTTTTATTTTGTATTAGTACTGCTCTCTACTTCTCTTCTCTTTGGGCAGGATTTTGATAGAATAATTGGCTTAAAAAAAGAAGTTAAAATTCTTAACCTTCTGAATGGATTTGAACTTACTACCGAGCAGAAAAAAGTGATAAAGAAGAGTATTAAGGAAGTACAAATTATTGAGAAAGATTTTGAGACGCAAGTAGAAGAATGTTTGGAAATTTTCGACGTTGCTCTTGAGAAATCCATAGAAATTCTTGGTACAGGAAAAGAACTGCCTCCTTCACTAAAGAAGGAAATATCAACATATAGTCATGAATTTAAGGAGGGAAGAAAAGTGAAAGAGGGAAGAATATTGGATATTGCTCAACAGATAGAGCGTGTGCTGGAACCTCAGCAGGTGCAACAATTAAAGGAATTTATACCGTGTCTTATCCCGCCTCCTGGGAGGATACGTATTGGACAAACAGGCTCATCTGAAATGATTGCCAAACACCTTGAAAAAATAAGAGATTTACCGGAAAGTATTTATGTAAGAGAAAAGGACAACATTATCAGTAAAGCATTGAAAAAAAAGAAAGAGCATCTCCCTGTGTTAAAAGAATTTGATGAGGATGCTGAAGGTGAGAGAATTGAAGCTATCCTTGATAAGGTTCGATCCATGAGGGATGTTGATTTTACCTTGAACAAAGATAGGATTGCAGAGGAATTTAAGGGAGATGATAAAAAAAGGGATTCAAAAAATGATGTTGTCCAGAAAATACGGCATTTCCTTCTCGACCCGATCGTTTTAAAATATTTATAATATTGTGCATTGGCAGGATGAGAAAAAATCCAGGGAATGGTCTTTTTTATTTTTTAATGCTATAAGGTTTTCCTGGAGAAGTTTTCCGAATGGAAAGGGATTCATGTTTATTCAACCGCAATGAAGTTCTTCATTTTCTCGAACTTTTTATCTCCAATACCCTTAATATTTTTTATCTCCACAGGGGATTTAAAACCATCCTGTTTTTCTCTGTATTCAATAATTTTTTGAGCATACACAGGCCCAATTCCCGGGAGTTTTACTAATTCGGTTAGAGATGCGTTATTAATGTTTATTTTTTTTTCGGGGAGCTCCTTTTTTGACCACCGGTGAGGTGTTTCTTTTTCCGGAAGGGGTAAATTGTAGTTAATTGATGTTGATACAAGATTTTCTTCCCTCACTTTTTTCTCAAAGTCATCAATGATATATGCGGGTGCAAATGATGGATGGTTCACTTTATGCAGGTAAAGAGAGGTTCCGAGGAGGAAGGTGAAGATGAGAAAAAGAATAATGAATCGTTCCTGTTTTGTAAATAAACTCATTTTTATCAGAAGGTTATTTCCAACCCTGTGTTAACAATTCTACCCGAGAAGTAAACATTTCCAATAAACCGGTTTTGGTTATTATTGATGTTATGGGCACCGATATGCAACGAAACGTGTTTCATTGCATGTAATTCAAGTGATGATGAGAGTATGTAGTACGGTTCAATTTTTCTCCCGCTTCCATCGTATGAAATCCCGTTGAATGATACATTGTTAATTAATGATAGTGGTGTTGTGGGGCTGAGTTCAAAATCCAATGAAAGTTGCAACAGTGGGAAATAGGGGAGTCGGTCATTGAAGAAAGGAGTATTGGTGAATATAAGAGATGGTTGAAAAGAGAACAGAGAACTTGAAATTGCAGCATCGATCTGTAATTGTGTAATAATAACAATGGTGTCAAGGTTCTCGTATATCAGGAAATATTCATTATGGTCAAAGGCGAAAATCGGATGTTTTACTTTTTTTGCAGACGCCTGCAAATAAAAGCTCATTGATGTATCAGCCATTCCTGAAAGCAAGAGTGTTGCCGAAAACAGATTGAGGGGTGTCTTCAATGAATCGCTCACTGCTAAATAGGAAAGCTCATACGGTTTTTTTATACTATTTTCAAAAGTTTGTCCGGCAATATACATTGAAATCGAAATATTCTTGTTTATCAGATATACTGTCTGGATAAAAGGAGTGAAAAGGCTCTGGGAAAGGAATTCAGCCTGTATCCCGGGAATGATAAATAGATAGTCCTTGTATACAAATCTATCTTTGAGATTCAACTTGCCTGTTTTTTCTTTGTCAATAAAATACGGAGATTGGGCATAAGCAAGTTCAAATGATAGAA
>SOKD01000377.1 GCA_004376305.1 Candidatus Cloacimonadota bacterium
CTTCATTGCCTCAAGTATCAGGAGCGAGTCACCTTTTGCGATAGTATCCTTTTCCTTTACTCTGAGCTTAGCAATAAGTCCAGCCATGGGAGCGTGAATGACCGAAATTTCTTCTTCACTATCCGCACCGGATGTCCCGCCAAAGTTGATAGTGTAGGAGTTGTGACCAATACTGAGCAGGTAATGGGATTCATCCTCCTCTTCACAGTGAACTTCAAATGATTCTTTATTGATCAAGACCGAGCGGAATCCGTTATGGGTTTTCGGTGACAGTTCTATCGTAAATGTCTTATTATTAACCCTTACTTCAATTCCGTTCTTTCCATCGTTTACCTCCACCTCGAAGAATTCACTGTTAATATACAGCTTTTTTTTCATCCTAATGCGCTTTCTCTTCCAATAATTTTCCAGAGACTTGTTTTCCTTGATGGTTCCTGGGGGGTATGCTTCTCCTTCGATACGAGCGTCTCGCAGAGTGCAGCAACTGCAGCAATCTTTTCAAGGTTTTCATTGCTTTCATCAATTTCAAAATTGTCGAGAAAGTGTGTATTCATCGTTCCTTTGATAAATCGCTCATCCTTTATGATATGGGTGAGTAATTTTAGGATTGTTTTAACACCAATAATCCTGTATTCATTAAGTGCGCGGTTCATTCTGCTCATGGCGACATCTCTTGTTTCTCCCCAGACAATGAGTTTCGAAATGAGCGGATCATAAAATACGGGTATTTCATAGCCTTCATATATCCCGCTGTCGAGCCTGATCCCGGGACCGGATGGTTCAATGAGATGCAGAATTTTGCCCGGAGAAGGAATGAAATTGTTATTCGGATCTTCGGCATAGATACGTGCTTCAATCGCATGACCATTTTGTTGAATATCATCCTGAATGTATGAGAGTTTATTCCCCGAGGCAATTTTTATCTGTTCTTTGATAAGGTCAGTATTCGTAATGAGCTCAGTTACCGGATGTTCAACCTGTATGCGCGCATTCACCTCGAGAAAGTAAAAATTCTTGTTCTTATCAAAGAGAAATTCAACTGTTCCAGCATTATTGTAGTTGCAGGCTTTGATGATTTTTATTGCTGTTTCTCCCATTCTTTTTCTGAGCTCATCATTCAGAGCGCAGGATGGAGATTCTTCAATTATTTTCTGGTATCTTCGCTGAATTGAACACTCCCTCTCAAAGAGATGGATGACATTGCCGTAATTATCGGCAAGGACCTGGAATTCTATGTGACGGGGTTCCTCAATATACTTCTCAATATACACGGTATCATCACCGAATGCCGAGAGTGCCTCTCTGCTTCCCAGTTCAATTGCCTGAGTAAGTTCTTCTGCATTCCAGACTATTCTCATTCCTTTTCCACCACCGCCCATGGATGCTTTTACGATAACGGGAAAACCAATTTTTTCTGCTTCGCGATTGAACTCATTTTTTTGCTCTGCTTTTCCCATCATACCGGGAATAATGGGAGCTCCGGTATCGCGTACCGTATTCCTTGCTGCAATTTTATCTGCAACAAGTTTCAATGCCTTTGCATCTGGACCAATAAAAATCAATCCTGCTGATTGTATCTTGTTTGCAAAGAGATGGTTTTCTGCAAGGAAGCCGTAACCGGGATGTATTGCTTCACAGCGCGATTGTTTTGTGACTGAAATCAGCTTATCCATATTCAGGTAACTCTTCCGGGAATCTGACTCACCTATGTAATATGCTTCGTCTGCGCTTCTTGTGTGAAGCGCGTCTCTGTCAACATCTGAATAAACAGCCACTGATTTAATTCCCATCTCTTTGCATGCACGAATTATACGCAACGCAATCTCACCCCGATTAGCAATCAGAATCTTCTGTATCATCTAATAGGTTTCCTTATTCAAAGATTCATCCATTCCTTTGGCTCATTTTTCAAAAGAGTGCCGAATTTGTCTATTAATTCTTTATTTGCCATTTTGGTTTTCTCTTCTCAAGGAAAGCATTCATTCCTTCCTGGGCTTCTTCACTCTTTCTGAGATGTGCAAGTGTCTGTGCAGTGTATTCTCGTACCTTATCAAATGGCAGAAGGGGTACTTTCTCAAGCAGTTCCTTGCAAACACGGAGCGCATTTGGGCTTCCCTGTAACAGCTCATTGGTGATCTCCTGAACTGCTGTGACGAGTTGCTTATCAGGAACAACTTTGTTTACAAGACCGATGTTCAATGCATCCTCCGCAGTCAATCTTCTTCCCGTAAGAAAATATTCACGAATGCGTCCCTCACCGCCGCATTTCCGTATCATAAATGGTGAGATATCGGAAGGCACAAGACCAATTCTCACTTCACTGAAGCTGAATCGAGCATTCTCGGATGCAATTGCTATATCACAAACGGAGACAAATCCTGTTCCGCCGCCAATTGCAGGACCATTTATCATGCCGATAAGCGGTTTTGGAAGGGTATAGAGAAGATAAAACAATTCCGCGAGTTTCAGGGATTCCTCGTAATTCTCTTCGTAACTTCGTTTCATTACATCCTTCATCCAATTAAGGTCAGCACCTGCGCAAAAACAGGTTCCTTCACCGGTGAGAACTGCAATTCGTATATCCGAATCTGACTTTATTTTCCTAAAGGCTTGAAAAAGTTCCTCTATCATTGTCCAGTTAAAAGCATTTCGCACTTTTGGTCTGTTCAAAATAATGGTGGCAATCCTGTCTTTGACTTCAAACGTAATTGTTTCGTACATTTTCACTCCTTGCTGTCTATTATCATAACATCGTTTAGTTCGTTGTCTTCCAACTAATTTAACCAATTAAACAAATAAAACTAATCAAACCAATCAAACAATTTATTCCGCCTTCTCATCAACTACATCCTGAATATGCCAAATCGATGTTCTGGGATGGGGACATTGAGGGATGCTTCAAGGCACAGTCCTAACACTTTTCGCGTATCGAACTGGTCAATGATTCCATCGTCCCATATACGAGCCGTTGAGTAATATGCATTTGATTCCTCTTCATATCTTTTCAGGATCGGTTCTTTAATGGCATCTATTTTCTTTTTTGATAGTTCCTTACCTTGTTTTTCGAGCTGACGGACCTTGACCGTAGCAAGAACATCTGCAGCCTGTTCTCCCCCCATAACACAGATTTTGGAATTGGGCCACATCCACAAAAATCGGGGGGAGTAACCTCTTCCGCACATTGCATAATTGCCAGCGCCATATGAGCCGCCAACAATGACCGTGAGTTTGGGAACATCCGCATTTGCCACTGCATGCACCATCTTCGCCCCGTCTTTTGCAATTCCTTTATGCTCGTACTGCTTTCCAACGATAAATCCCGTTATGTTCTGCAGGAATATAAGGGGTATTTTTCGCAGTGAACAGAGTGATACAAAATGAGCTCCCTTTAGTGATGATTCGCTGAAGAGAACACCATTATTTGCAACAATACCAACAAGATATCCAAAGAGCCGTGCGTATCCACAAACAAGTGTTTGACCATACAATTCCTTGAATTCGTGAAATCTGCTCCCATCAACAATTCGTGCAATAATTTCTCTGATATCAAATTGCTTTCTTAAATCTCTTGGAATAATTCCATATATTTCTTCGGGATCATAGTACGGTTCTTGCGGTTCTATCCTGTCGAGAGGATACTTTTTAATTCTGGGAATATTGGCAACGACATCACGCACAAGTTTAAGAGCATGTTTATCATTCAGTGCATAGTAATCGGTGACACCGGAAATTCGCGAATGAACATCCGCACCACCGAGGTCCTCGGCACTAACTTCTTCTCCTGTTGCTGCTTTAACAAGGGGAGGACCTCCAATGAAGATCGTTCCCTGCTCTTTGACGATTATCGCTTCATCACTCATTGCGGGAACGTAAGCTCCGCCAGCAGTACTGGAACCCATGACAACTGCAATCTGGAGAATATCCATTGCAGACATACGCGCTT
>SOKD01000042.1 GCA_004376305.1 Candidatus Cloacimonadota bacterium
GGGTGATAAATAAGAGCATTTTTTCGGCAGTTGTTTTTATGGCAATTCTCTCAGCGATCACAACACCCCTTTTGATGAGATTAATGGCTTCGAAAATCACAACCCCGGCACGAATAAAAACATAGAAAGTATATTTTACCTGGTTTTGCGAAACATATATTTTGTTATCTGGCTGAAGGCGCTCGTGATTTTCCTTGACTTGATTATGGTATTTTGATAGTTTCAGCACATGAAGAAAAAATTCCTCTTTGCTGCTCTAACGTTACTCCTTATTTCAATTTTCATAATTTTGCTCATTTTCATAAAGGTAATCAGACATTCGCAGGAAACGATTGCCGGACTCCGCAAGGAAAGAGGTCCTCAGGAAGTTGAAATTTCCGAAATAGCAATAAGAAGCAAAAATGGATGGGAACTTTTTGTAGAAAAATCTTCCGCACGGGATATCATATTCCATAAAGGAAAATATTATATAGCAACATCGGGTGGGATTATTATTGTTGCTGAGAATGGTACCGTGGAGAAGGAATTGAATACAACAAACGGACTTCCAGAGAATAGTTACCTTCAGCTCTTACCTTTTGATGCGGGAATCCTTGCGCTCTCTGCTGGTGGCAAAATTATTCGAATCAACGCGGATATTCTTTTTTTATACAACATGAAAAATGTAGGGAAAATTTCAGGTATTTCTAAAAGGGATGATGATATTTACCTTGCTGCAAATAGAGGGGTGTACCTTTTGCGGGAGAAGACGGTAAGAAAATTAGAAAATACGGAACAGGTCAAGATGGTAAAACCATTTATGAACGGAATCACCTATGGTACCATAGAGGGCAAAGTGTATATTTCAACACCTGTATTCAATGACAGTATTACAGATATTGATGTTGTTAATGATATTATGGAAAGCGATGGTGTTCTGTACATCGCAGGTGCTCATGGGCTTGACATAGTAAAAGGCGGGAAACGCGAGGTTAATCTGCAGGGTGAATTTGCCCTGTCACTTGCAGAATTTAAGGGTAAAATTTGTTGTGGCACATTTGATGGAAGGGTCATCATTGATAAGAGCATGCAGCGTGTTACCATCCGGGGGGGGAGGATAATCAGGCTCAGGGTTATTGAAGGAAATCTCTTTGCCTGTACTGACGAAGGCGTATACCGTTACGAGAATGAAAAGTGGTCAGTTTTCTATAAGCCTTCTATGGATTTTCCCCTGCAGTACATTACCGCACTGGAAAAATCAGGCACAGAACTTCTTATTGGAACCTTCGAGGATGGTTGCTATACGTTAAAAGCCAATCGTCTGCGAAGATTGGTCATCGGCAATGATGTTCATGAAATCAACGCAATTGTTAATGAAGGCGGCTCTGTGTTTATTGCCACAAATTCGGGGCTTTTTGTGCTCAATCAAAAAGGAACAAAAAAAGTAGATGGATTAGCTTCCCATTTCGTGAATTCAATTTGCGTATACGATAAGGAGCTCATTGCCGGGACTTCAAAAGGATTTGGAATAGTGAATCTTGCCAATTTTAGCATAAAAAACTTCTGTTCCTTCCATGGTCTCATAAATAACAGAGTGTATGCAATCACGCAAATAGGAGAAAAAATTATTGCAGGGACACTCGGAGGGATATCTGTGTTTGATGGAAAGATATTCAAGAATATTACATCTGCAAACTCTTCCCTGAACAGTAATTGGATTAATGGTTTGATTGCCACGGATAAAAGGGTTTACATTGGTACGTATGGAGGAGGAATCTCATATCTGGAAAAAGAAGGAGTCAAAAACATAGAAGGAACTGAAACCGTGGAAGTTAATCTCCACAGTATATTCTACAAAAAGCCGTATCTATTTGTTGGAACCTGCAAGTCGGGGCTGTTTGTATATGATGAGGAAGAGCGAAAAGGGAAATTCCTTAAAGGTTACTTTCCCCTTGATAATGTAACATCCATACTTGTCGATGATGCTTATTTCTATGTAGGAACTGAGCAGGGACTGTACAGGATTAAAACAAGAGCGCTGCAGTTATGAATATGAGAAATGAGCTAAAGAATGAATGATCGGTAATAATTATCTGTGGTCTTATACTTGCTGTGCAGGATTATTATTACGTGCAAAAACCATGGAGGTAATTATATGAGAAGAAGCATAGTCTTTCTATTGTTCCTGTTGCTGCCATCCCTGGCTATGGGTGATGCTGGTGTTCTTATTCCAGTGACAGTGAGCGATTACCCTGACCATTCCGTTCTTTCTCTGTACAGGATGGAAGTTGCTATCACCATTCGGGATAGAATTGCTGAGACAAAAGTACTGCAGGTTTACAGGAATCATACATCACGTATTCTTGAAGGCCAATACATCTTTACCATACCAGAGGCTGCAATGATTAAGGATTTTGCCATCTGGGAGGATGGAGTGAGAATACCAGGAATTATTATGGAGAAGCAGAAGGCGAGGAGGATATACGAACAGCTTGTTTGGCAGGCTATTGACCCCGGTTTGCTCGAACGTGCAGGCTTGGAACATGAAATTAACTATTTCAGTGTCAATGTTGCACCCATACTGCCGTTTGGAACAAAGCGTGTTGAACTGTTTTATACCGAAGACCTATCACTCAACCAAACCAAAGCATTTTACGATTTTCCATTTGAACCAACGATCTACGAAGAGGAAAGGGCCGATTCGTTGGTGATAACATTGGTTATAGAGGATAAATTGCCTTTGAAGCATTTTTCGATTACCTCGTCAACATTTCCTCTTAAGGTTATACAAAATTCAGAAAACCGAATAGAGGCAAGTTTTATAGCAACCGATTTTGTCTTTTCTGAAGATTTATCATTTACATTTCAGGAGAAGTTCGAAGACGTATCCGTTGAACTTCTTCCGTTCCGTGACATTGAGGAACGTGGCGAATACTTCTATCTCGATGGAATACCGCCACCGCAGATAGGATTTTTCGTTTTGAGGACAGCATTTAATCTGAAGGAAAACTCTCAGAATGCGGAAAAACCGGGAAACTACCTATTTTTATTTGATAATTCTCTTTCAATGATGTGGAAAAAACTTGAAATTGGCTACAGCGCTCTATCAGTACTGCTTGGCTATGTCGGTGAGGAGCATTCCATAAATATTGGTTCTTTCAGCACGGATGTTGAGAAAAAATGGAAAAAGTCAATGAAGGCTACCAAGGAAAACAAAACGAGCGCATTGTTTTTTTTGAAATCTCAGTACATTACAGGGGGGACAGATATTGAACAGGTGCTCGTTGCCCTTAAACGCGAAAAACATACTATTCCAATTCTTATTACCGATGGCTATCCCACCCACGGAGTGATTGATTATCAAAAGTTGCTTAAAATGGTTAATGGTCTTGTTCCTCTCTTTATTATTGGTGTCGGGGATAATCCAAACAAAGTCCTATTGGAAAGACTTGCAGCAGAGACGGGTGGTGCCTATCTCTGGTTCAGGAGTTGGAACGAAGAGAAACTCAAATTGTTCTACGAAACGATTGGTGGTGGAAAGATCAGCAATATTCAGCTAAAATTATCACCAAGGAATGCTTTCGCTGACATCTATCCGGAAATGCCGAAATCGATTTTTAACGGAAATGGTGTTACGTATACAGGAAAGTACTTAAAGCCCTTGAGAAAGGGGAATGTTCTTATCAGTTTTTCTTTTGCAGGAAAGGAAAGGACGATTAAGAAAACCTTTCAATTTCCGGAAGAGGAAAAAACCAACAAAGAGGTGAGAAGACTATGGGCAAAACGGCGTGTAGATTATCTTCTGGAGAGGATTAGAATTGAGGGGGAGAAAGAGGAATGGGTAAAGGAGATCATTGCCCTCTCAAAACAGTTTAAGTTTGTCACACCATATACATCGTTTCTTGCAGCTCCGAGAGCCTTACTTCGTCCGCGAATCATACGTCCGGGCGATCCGATGCTTATTGTTAAGGCAGATACCAGTATTGTGGAGATTATTGCAATTTTCCCCTTCGCACTTATCAAGAAGATGGTTTACCGTGAAGATGAAAACCTGTGGCGCGTGCGATTTCTGGTTCCTTCGAATACCTCGGATGGGCGCTATGACGCAATCCTCATCATGAAAGACAGGATGGGGAATATATACAAAGAGAAGAAATCGTTTGTAATCGACAGGGAACCACCCGTCTTAAGAATTGAATTACCGGAGAGGGTGTTCACAGCCGGCGAGGAGGTCTTGTTAAAGGCATTTGCAAGCAAGGATACAAAGAGGATAGAAGCATCAATAGGTGGAGGGTTGCCATTTTCGCTTGTTTATGATGCACGGCTCGTGGCATGTACTGGGATTATGAGAATTGCTGAAAACCTTCCAACGGGAAAATATACATTGAAAGTGGTAGCTGAAGATTTCGCATTTAATACAACATATAAAGAAATGGAAATTGACATTGTCAGTCGATAAAAGCCTTGATAAAACAGATGTATGAAATACTGAAATAGATAAGGTGCGAGGAGGTTCGTATATGGCTATTACGAGGAAAGTATTTATCTGGTTTTTTCTCTCATCGTTGCTCTTTGTGGCATGTGAAAAAGCTGCAATATCATTCAGGCTTCCTGAAGTGGAACCAATGTCTTTCAAAATTCCAGACGACATGAAGCATGCTTATGAACGTTTACATAGAAAAGGTGATGATGTATACACGTATGAAGAATTTTTCGGTGAAAAGGTGCGTATTCCACGACCACCATTTGAGAAAGAGAAGAGGCTCAAAGATAAGGAAGAACTGATTGAAGTGAAAACATACCTTGGCAAATTTGATGAAGCAGATAAACTTCTTGATACATATCTTTTAGAAACACAAAGATCGAGCAAAAGTCTTTTGTTTGCCGGTCATTACTGCCTTAACAGGAACAATATCGAGAAAGCTCTTCCGTATCTTATTGAACATGCACAGCAAGAAAATAGTCCTGAAAATTGGTTATCAATAATAGAGATTGCACGCGAACAGTATTTATCCAACAAGAAATATGAATACCTTGATAACCTTATTGCAGCATTCCCTGATTCGCAATTGTACTACAAGAAAAGGATAGCAGAGTTAAAAAGCGATAAACGAACTGTTGACGTCATTGGTGCGCTGAAGGAATTCTATGCAAAATTCCCGGATGAGAAACAGTATTTTCTTTATGAGATGCAGATACAATTCTCATCTCTGGATCGCGACAAAAAGGCAGTTACTTTGTATTTTCAAGAGCTTGATCCGCTCCGTGACAGCGGTGCAGTAAGTGATTTTTTTAGTTTTCTTGAAAGCATCAATAAATTACGTGAGTATAGAAAGCAGTGGAAAAAAAGAAAAGATAAAAAATCGATGCTCCTTCTTTTCATGGTAACACTCAGGGTGGGAAACGGGGAAGAAGCAGAATCAATTATTGCAAGATTCAATAAGAGATTCCCTGAAGAGTCGTACCTTATTGGAAAACTATACAGACGTCTCGGTTATCCAGAAACTGCCTATGAATATTTCCTAAAAACAATATCAGAAAAAGGAGAGAGCGAGGAAATTCTGTTTGAAATTTTTGACCTGCTTGTTAATTCATCTATAGGTTCTCTTTGCTCGAAAACGCGCCCTGCTGCTGATGTTATTTTTTCGTTTGACACAGGACCTGGTATTGCCGGAGGATTGCTTTCACTCTACTACAATACCCTCGAATACGACAGGAGAAAAAAGGATTTTGAGTATACGAAAGGACAAATCGTTAATCTCTCATTTGCGTATGAGACATTTTCTTATTTCCTTAAAAAGTATCCAAACAGCACAAGGAGGGATTCCTTGTATGTCCTTATGATGGCGCAGCTTAACAGATTTCATCTGTATGAGCAGGCAATTGAAACCGGGAACGAGTATGTTGCAAAGGGAGAAAGAGAAAAAGTAGTATCGGTCTATGAGTCATTGGCGAAGGCATACTATGGTTTCGGGAGAACCGAACAAGGGAACCGAATTTATAGAAATCTGCTCACGGAACTCTCTGTTGAGAACAGAATGGGTGAATATCATGTTATCTTTGACCGTTTCATAGCAAAGCTCATTGGTCAGAAAAATTATGAAGAATGTACCCGATTGTACTGGGAGGAAATTAAGAAACATCCAGATGACCGGCAACTGTATGAGAGGTTTCTCTCGCTCATATATAATTACAACCTGTACCACGAGGAATTGAGGATTTACAAATATGCTATTAAGCATTTCAACGAAAAGACATGGCATCATAAAGTGGCTCGATGGTATATACGTCATAAAAGCGAAGAGGCTTTCAGGGTACAAACGAGAAAGATCAGGGAAATATTTGATGATAAAGAGCTTGAGGCATATCTCCGTGAGTTTGTTCACTTTGATTCAAGGAAGAGCTTCAACAATCCTGGAAACCGCTTTTATCTTGCAATGTATAAATATGGAATGAATAGATTTCCAGATAATATCGTTTTTGCAAGAGGACTTATTCGATTTTACAGTGGTAAATATTTTCGGAATGAAAAAGCACTTGCGGAACTATACAAGAAGTACTTTTTCCATGATGATGACATACGTCAACAATTTCTTACCTATCTTGCAGAAAAGAAGGTTTTAACCCAATACCTCAGAAAAGCCAAAGAAAGAAAAGATGTTGTTTATCTTGTTTTTACCGCAGAAGCTCTCAAATTTCTCTCCCGGAATGAGGAATCTGAAATCCCGCTTGTACACCTTACACTGCTTTATCCTGACCGCTTGGAGTTCGCAGAAGGCTTGGCAAATCTGTACCGCTCCATCGATTTTTCGTATTACCATGAAAGCAGGAAATTAACGGAAAAGGGTGTTGGCGTATTCCTGAGGGAAATACAACTCTTCCCTACCGTTGATACATTGTATACGCAATTGGGTGAAATGCTTGTGGAAGCAAACAGGTACGAGCAAGCACGAGAAGAATGGATGAAGAGGATAAACATTTTTCCCGGAATGCAATCATCGTATCTGAATGTTGCAACAATCCTGTGGGATTACTATGATTTTGCCAATGCCGTTACTGTTATTAAGAAGGGTAGACAGGTAGTCCTCAATGACACCCTGTTTTCAAAAGAAATGGCTATCCTGTATGAGGAACTTAAGGATTATAAAAGCGCGGTTACCGAATACATAAACGCAAGTCTTGTGGGAGATTACTTTTATTATGATATGGAAGAGGTCATTTCAAGACTCATGTATCTTGAAAGAGTTCATAATCTTGGAAAACTAATTGAGGAAATATTTATCATTACCATTCAGAAAAGTGACAACCCGGACAGGGTTGTGGAAGTATATGCTGATTATCTTGAAAGGCTCGGTCTTTACGAGAAAAAGATTGCAATGTATGCCGAGATAATGCCATTTCTTGAAGATCCGTTCTATATGCGTGAAATACTCAGTGAACTTGAAGTGAGTGATAGAACAAGCCTTGTTGTTGACTATGCAAAGAGATTGGTTGATGTTACACAGGATGTGGAAGATTACCTGATTCTTGCCTCGACGTATGAGAATCAGAAGAAAATTTCCAAAGCAAAGTCCATTTATGGGAAACTAATCAAGCTTCTTGCAGATGAGCCATGGGAGAGAATGGAAATACTCGAAGAATACAGTGAATTTCTCTGGAGAAATAAAGAGCATGGAAAGTCACTTGATCTTCTTTTTGATGCACAGTCAATGGCAAAAGGTTCGCGGAAGGCAAGTATTCTTCATAGTCTTGCGTACCGGGCGCTTTCGCTCAATGATTTCAAGCGCGCAAAGAAAGCATTTGATATGCTTCTCAACGAAGACCCGTACAATGTTCATTACTTCAATCTTGTTGGTGATATGTATGAGAAACTCGGTGATGCTCGGGGATTGGAAAATGTGTATCTTGAAAGGATACAGTTGCTTGGAAAATCTCCTCTGGGTTATGAAGAAAAACGGTTCAGAACAAAAGAATTGTATCTTGGCCTTGCTCGCCGGTTGAAAGAACTGAAAAAGGAGACAAGAGCGCAGGATTATTACATTGAAGCCATAAACAGAGATCCTCAGGATATTTCATTACTCGATGAATCGTATACATTTTCGAAAAAGCATGCTTTGGTCAGCCGTTTGGTGGAATACTATAATAAGACTGCAATGAAGTCGTTCAAGGATTACCGGTGGCAAATGGTTCTCGTGAGGTTCTACCTGAGAGAAGGAAACATTAGCAAAGCAATAAGTGAATTAGAAAAAGCGGTAATCAATCAACCACAGAAAGCCTTTCTCCATGAAGAACTTGCAGATAAACTTACCATGCAGGGCAAATACGATGATGCAATAAAGGAATATGAGGAAGCGTATATACTTACGAAATCGAAGAATGAGATTACGAAGAAAATTGCCTTTATCTATCTGCGGAGGAATGAGAAAGAAAAAATGTTCCGCAAATTTGACGAACTTATCCAGTCAAAGCCGAAAGGGCCGCAAAAGTACTTTGATGTTGCACGGATGTGCATTGATTATGGGCTGGATGATGAGGCGTTTCAATATGCTCTGCAAGGGAAGCAGGAGCTGGAACAGCACCCCTATACTGACTATCTGTCTGATAATATGTTGTCAACATTGTCTGAAGTGTATCTGCGAAAGGGAAGGGGTGCACACCTAGTGCGGTTCTTACTGATTCGTTACAAGAAGTACTATGGAGATACCAAGAAGGAGGAGAGTTATGCGCGTAATGAAGCGCATACGAGAAGCTCACGGATCCGGTACTTTATTTCAAGTAAACTCCCTGAATTGTGGAATGATTATGCAAGTGAAAAGGACAGAAGATATTTTTCAAAAGAGTTTGATGGTTTTACCTCATTTTCGCATTACTCGGATTTTGTGAGGGCTCTGCTACAATTTGCAAAAAGTGCTGAAATGCCTGAGCTTGCGGAAAGAATCATGATATGGAAATATGAAAACGAGAAAAAGAAGACAAATTATCCTTCATTATATGAAATCACTTCCTTTTATGAAACGAGAGGAGCTTTTGACAAGTTATACTCATTTCTCAGGAGAGAGAGCTCAGATTATTCTCGATTGTCGAAATTGGCAAGAATTCTGTCACAGGATGAAGAGCTTATGTGGCTGCAGAAATTCTATTATGCCGGCGAGGTGAATTACCAAAAATATAAAAATACGTTCACGTACAATTCTCCGCTTATTGACCGGTACATAACAATCCTTTTACAGGGAGGAATGCAGAAAGAGCTCAATGGAATGCTCGGTAGAGCAACGTCATATAATGGGCAGATTTTAAATTACTTCTATGAACGAAAGGATGGGGAGCGAACGTTTCAAATCATAGAGGGCGGGTTTCCAAATAAAAGCGACCTGTGGCGAAAGGCAAAAATGGGTTTTGTTGCTCTCCATCTTGATTACAGAAAGGATGATGGTATAGGGTATTTTAAGGACATTCTTGATATCAGGTCGGTTGGCGAAAAAATAGAGGGGAGAAGAAATAATATACTAACAGGTAAGGACTTTAGCATTAATTGCTTTTTCTTCGGAATGCTGGATTCATCCTATCTTCTCTCACGAGTTGAAGTTTCTCCTCGAAGTAGCGGGAGTTACCGGCACCTTGGAAACTACTATTATGATAATAAAAAGTATAAATCAGCACGTGATTATCTGTTGAAGGCAGTAGCATTATCACCGAGTAATGCAACCTATATTGACCTTGCTCGTGTCCATATTGCATTGCATGATAAGAAAAGTGCCCTTAATGCACTCGGGAAACTTGATGGAGACAATTTTTACAGTAAGGAACAATACATACAAGCGCTCATGGAAACTGGATTTGAGAAGGAGGCACGGAGAACGCTCTCAGACTATCTGTTGAAAATGATTAACAATCTCTCATATGGTGAAACAAAACAAGCTCTTACTTTGGCAGATCAAGTACTGGAGAAGAGTGAACCGTTTTTCAAGGAGCTTTCTCAAAAAATCGTGAAAAACGAAACCTTTTACAATGTGTTATTAAAGAATAGGAAATTACAAAACAGTGTTTACTTCATAAAGCGTTATCTGGATCTATTGGAAAAAGGAAAGCGGAAGAAGAATTTTTACCGGAGACAGACCTTTATTGAAATGCTCATCAAGGAAAAGAAGTATGATGATGGGCTTGAAATTCTCATGGACACAGAAAAAGGAATATCAAAGGATAGTCTTCCGAACTGGGTTATTCCTCTAAAGGCAGAGTTGTACATACGAATGGACAAAACGAAAGAGGGGGTAAAGGTATTAAATGACTATGTAAAAGGAAGGGAGTTTATTCCCAACCAGGCACAAGTATTAAGAATCATCGATTTAGCAGGAAAGGAGGGGTTGTCCCTCAAGCGGGATGTGTACAAACTGCTCTTAACAGGCGGAGGGGGTAATACTGCATATTATCTTGGGCTTGCAGAAACGAATCTCTTGATGAGAAAAGAAAACGAAGCTATTGAGGTACTGAATGAACTTGCATTAAAACAGGATTATCACTACGAGCAGTTATTCCAGATAGCACAACTGCTCCGCAAATTTGAGATGTATGAGCAATCGAACGAGTTTCTTGAGAAGGTCCTCAGTAAAAATCCTGGTTACCTCAAGGCAGTTTTGCTGAAGGCTGATCTGCGCATTATGCAGGGGAAGGTTCAAAGCGGCTGTGATATTGCATTGACGGTTCTCTCAACAAATACCGGAAGAGCATTCAGGGAGCAGGCAATTGATGTTATTGAAGATTGCGGAGAAAGAGGATTATCCATTATTGATGCAAAACTTCATTCTGTTGCTCATCCCAACGAGGACCTGTACATTGCAAAAGCCCGTATCTTATATACGTTAAAAAGGAGAGAAGAAGCACTTGCTACGCTGGTAATCTGTACGGAGAAATTTCCCTATGCTTCATCGAGAGTTCCATTGCTTCTCTCAGAAATAAGCGATGGTGAAAAAAGCATAGAGTATCTCTACAAAACTCTGTACCTACAGGGAGATTCGAAAAACATTCGTTTCTCACTCATTTCAAAGTTACTGGACTTGGAGAGGGATGAAGAATTAAAGGCATTAATAAGCCACTCTGAACTCAGTCCATCAAGATATGTGAGCTGGTACGACACCCATGAGGCTCACCGGCAGTACCTATCAAAGATTCGTCTCTTATTGCTGAGTATGCGGCGGGACGGTGAGGATAGAGAGGTCGATTCAGAACTTGACGAAATTTTGTTCAAAACATCAGGATTCTATGAGCGGGTTGAAGATTATGAGTCAGCGCAATTTATTATTGAATCGTTGCTCCTGGTTACGAAGAACGATGCCCTCCTTAAGAAAATCGATGAAATCAAAGACAAAGCAGAGGAATTGAGAAATAAAAAGATGTTTATTATACAGGAAGCGCTCTCCAATGGAGAATCATTGTAAATGAATTTGCGAAGAGAGCAAAGAATAGGTAAGGAGGAAAGATGATACGAAAGATTATTATGCCAGTGCTTCTCTTATTGTTCATACTTGCATTGCTGGGCGGGCAGGATCGCGAGCCGATTTTGTATCTTGAGTTCCAGGATTTCTCGAAATTCCTTACAGAGATGAGAAACAAAAAACAGTATCGGGAATTTATGGGATCATCGGTTATGGAATGGTACAGAAATACGCGTCTTGGCTTGAAGTTCCCCAAACGGCTTGGTGCCTTGGAAGAGGTACTCGGGTTTTCATTATCCTTGAAGAATATAGAAACGCTTGCGGGAGAAGAAACAGGCATCTGGGTATTTGATATTGGAGAGTTGAAATTACTTATGATTACCCGAATGAGTGAATCGGACTATTTGAGGTCAAAGGTTTCTCAATTGAAAGATCATTTTGGAGAGGGCAGAATAGATTCGATTACTTACTATTTCAAAAAGGACCAATCGGGCAGCAAGGAAGTTGATTTTGCCTTTGTGGGTGGATATTTCATTCTTTCAAATGAGCCGGCTGAATTTGAGTTTTTCCTTACAAGACTGTTGAAGGATGGAGATTTTAAGGGATGGAAAGAGAACGATTTTCTTTCATGGCTTGACCCCCCCGCGGAAAAAGAGTACGATATGCTGCTCTATCTTTCTTCAGAAAGCGTGCGGAACACCTATTTCACCTCATACTGGTTTTACAACAACCAGAAAGCTATACGGGAATGGTTTGATAAAGGTGTCATTTACTTGAAGAAAGGTGATAAGAAAATAGAAGAAAAACGCATATTCAATATCGTTGACGGATTTGTCTTTGATTCTCTGGCACTCGTGAAGACAAAGGAATTATTCTCCATTACACCAAAATCTGTCGATATGGTAAGGATTTTGCCGGTTTATGGTGATGAACTTGCAGTGGAGTTGAAACGGATACTTGGCAACGGGAAGGCTGCTGATTCTCTCTCCCTGAAAGTTGAACAGATGAATCCGCTCGTTTTCGGGAGTTTTGTAAGAATCCAGAAAGGAAAAATCCTTCCGGAATTGGAAGAGGGATTGGCAATTGTCGTTGAAACGCCCAATGGGGAGATCAATAAGCTTTTTGAGCGAATGTATCCGGTCACGTTAAGAAATAGTGAGCTTTTCTTGAAGAACATACCGGAATTTGTAATGAACGGGAATATACTGTTTTTCTCAAATGGAGAGAATTTCTTCGCAGTAAAACAGCCGCTTAAGAAAGGTGATATTTCCTTTTACTCCTGGCTGAACCTTGCAGCATTTGGTAAGGCATTTGCCGAGGAGATAGCATTGCTCGGCGAATCAGAGCGATGGATGTCGTATGAGAACAGGGATTTCTTCAAGGAAAATATCGCTGATCTGATACGCATTTCATCGTCATACATAGAAACGGCGGAAAAGATCGGAAAAATACAGAACGGGAACCTTACAGAAGAGATTATTTATCACATTGGAAAATAAGGACTTACGATCTTGACTCGAGACTGCCTTGTTTTTCTTTTTTCTGTTCCTGAAACATTTTTATTACTCAATCGTTTAACCACACAAGCGGGTGAAAACGCTTTGGCACTTATGTTTTATGCTTAATAAAACTTGACAACATCCGCATTTTGTGCTAAAAGGGAAAATTAAGAAAACTGTTTGGAGGTCAATACTGAAGAAAATAATATGTTTAATCAGCATTCTGATATTTATTAGCAAAAATTTGCTATTATCTCAAATATCTGAGTTGAGTAAAGAATACCTAATAATCGAATCCTTAAAAGATCCGTCTCTTGCTTCAAAAATGTATATTCTTGGCCCGGGAGATAGGATTAATTTAAATCTATGGGGAAATGTAAATGCTGAGTATAGGCTTAGAGTTTCACAGGATGGGACAATTTTCATTCCACGGTACACTGGTCCGGCAAAATCGCAAGTTCCAGATGCATACCAAGCTATGGTAACAAGCGATGTTGTGCCTTCTTTAGGAGAAATTCTCGCAGAGGGGTTAACAACTGATGAACTTGAGGAAGAGGTAACTAAAAGAGTCAAAAAGTACTATCGTGGAGTAAATGTTTGGATTTCAATTTACGTTTTGCGATCAGTTCCTGTTTCAGTACATGGCAGTGTGGAAAATCCTGGCACATATTCAATAACCCCCCTTTATAGGCTATCTAATCTTATAGAAATTGCGGGTGGAATTACAGAAACAGGTTCATACCGGAATATAACGATAAAAAGTGCTATTGGTGTGTCTAACACGTACGATCTCTATGAATTTCTCTATAGGGGAAAAATGGAGCAAAATCCATTCATTAAAACAGGCGATATTGTAATTATTCCGCAAGCAGTTATAAGTGTGAGGATATCAGGAAGAGTATTAAGGTCTGGGAATTATGAATTGAAAGAAGGAGAGAAGTTAAAAGACCTGATTGAGATCGCTGGAGGATTTCAGAAAAGAGGGTCTTTAACAAGAGCGATAAAAATTTACAATATTAAAAACTCTGATGATGTAACTGAAATAGATGCTTATAAACTGCTTGTAGAGAATGACAGTTTAAGCAATATAGAACTTGAAACTGGCGATGTTGTTTCCATTCCAATGGAACCTTTCACTGTAACAGTCGTCGGACAGGTGACACTGGGTGGCACTTTCGAATATGAAGCAGGTGCAGATTTTAGTTATTACCTCGGTCTTGCAGGCGGCTATTCTGAGAGGGCAAACACAGGTAATATTCGAATAACAGGATGGGATGGAAAACAATTGAAATGGAAACAGGGTGTTGAAATAAAACCCGGGGATA
>SOKD01000202.1 GCA_004376305.1 Candidatus Cloacimonadota bacterium
ATCCTTTATTTTCTCCTCTTCCTCCCACAGAAAAAGCAAGAACAGAAAAGAAAACAAATGATAGCAGACCTCAAAAGGGGTGATAACATTGTTACATCCGGTGGAATCTACGGTTCCATTAGCCGGATAAAGGATGATACGGTAATTGTAAAGATTGCAGAGAAAACAGAAATAACGATAAAGAGAAACTCCGTTTCAAAAGTGGAAGAGAGAAAATGAAGATTGTCTATTGGGGTAGCTCTGCTGCTTCAGCGGATATTGCCCGTTCACTTATTGATGGCGGCTGTAACCTCATTCTCTTCATAACCCAGCCGGATAGAGAGAAGGGCAGAGGAAGGAAGCGGCTTCCAACCCCTGTGAAAAATGTAGCCGGTGAGCGGTCCATTCCTGTTCTAACCCCTGACAATCCAAATACGGAAGAAGTAATTCAGGAAATTTCACGCCTTGAACCTGATCTGTTTTTTCTCTGTGCCTATGCAAAAATGCTGCGAAAAGATTTACTTGAAATACCACCCCGGGGTGCCCTCAATCTTCACTTTTCTCTTCTCCCCCAACTGAGAGGAGCCGCTCCAATACAGAGAGCCATAATGAATGGATTCAAAACGACAGGAGTGACAACCTTCTTTATGAACGAATCCCTTGACAAAGGTGATATCATACTGCAAAAAGAAACAGATATCACAGCAATCGAAACAGCTGGTGAACTCGAAGAAAGACTCGTTGCTCTGGGAAAGATTCTGGCAAAAGAAACAATCATCAGTATTCAAAACGGAAATTTTACTCGCAAGCAGCAGGACACATTTAAAAAAAGCTACGCGAGGAAGATACAGAAAGAGGAGAGAGCCATTGATTGGACTTCACCTGCCATTGAAATTGTGAGAAGAATAAATGGTCTATCGCCTTATCCGGGAAGCTTTACATACTTTAAAGAGAAAAGAATAATACTTCTGAAAGCTATGCTTGGTGAATCCAGTAAAGAAAAACCAGCTACTATTATTCCTGGAAAAAAGATAACTGTTATTGCGGGAGATTATGGCAGTGTTATCATTTCCCTGTTAAGACCTGAAGGAAAAAAGACTATGACAAGCAAAGATTTCATTAATGGGTTCAGGATTAAAAATGGTGATGCGTTTCACTCTTGCCCCGTGTATTAGCAAAATGTCTTTTTCATAATGGTATTACACAGGGTTAGCCTGTGCACAACTCTCAAATCGCAAGAATCCTTGATAATGCAACAATTCCTGCTGTCTCAGTTCTTAATTTCGTCGTGCCAAGTGTTACCGGCACAAAACCCCTATCAACAGCAGCTTTGATCTCCCTTTCCTCAAAACCTCCTTCCGGTCCGATAACTGCAAGTATCTTTGTTGCCTTCTTTCTGCTCAGTATTTCTTCAATCATTCCTTCGCGCTGTTTCTCGTAAGCAATAAATCGTACAGTGAATGAAATGCTCGTTTGCAGGAATTCCTCAAAAGAAACAACATCTGTAATATTCGGCACAACAGAACGCTCCGCCTGTTTCACCGCAGCAATTGCGACCCTCTTCCACCGGCTCATTCTTGAGGAACCTGGAACCACCACACTTCGCTTGGTGATTATAGGGATAATTTCACTCACACCAAGCTCTGTTGCTTTCTCGACAAACCATTCCATTCTCTTTGCTTTCGGAGGGGCAATAGCAATTGCAACATAGATGCCCGATTCTTTACTCTTTCTTGTGATCTTTGCAATTCGCGCAGAAATGTATGTGGATTTCACTTCGGATATACAGGCATGGTATTCGTCACCATCACCTGAAATGAGCACAATGGGATCACCTGGATGTGCACGTAACACATTCTTGATGTGCCTGAATTCACTTCCTTTGATGATTATCCTGTTGCCATCTATGTCTTTTTTCTTTATAAAGAAATAACCCACTTTGTAATGGTACGGAATAGAAAATTCCTAAAACTGTAATTGGTATGTCTTATTTGTTCTTCGGAGGATTAGCAGCTATCTCATCAAGGTGTCTTAAAAGCTCCTTCTCCTCTGAAGTAACCTTTTTGGGTGTCCATATCTTCACCTCAACGTATTCGTCCCCTTTCTCTGAATGATTAAGGTATGGGAGACCCTGCCCCTTTAATCGAAAAATCTTACCGGATACGGTTCCCGATGGAATCTTCAAAGACACTTTTCCGTTAAGTGTTGGAACCTGGATCTTACCACCGAGAACAGCTATTGTGTAAGAAATATTGACCCGGTATACTAAATCAGGACCATGCCGCTCAAATTGCAGATGTTCCTTTTCCTCAATCACCACTATCAGATCACCCTTTGGTCCGTTGTATGGACCTGAATGTCCCTCTCCTCTCAATGGGATATAATTTCCTTCACCAACACCAACAGGTATTTTAACAGAAATAATCGATGTTTTTTTCCTTCTTCCTGTTCCCCCACATTTTTTGCAGGGATTTTTCACGATCTTTCCAGTTCCACCACATCGTCCACAGGTTGTTATCGTTTGAACCATGCCACCAAAAAGCCCTCGCGAAGTTCTTGCAACCTGCCCCCTTCCATTACACTCCGGACAACTCACAGCATCGCTTCCCTTTCTTGCTCCCGAACCCTTACAGCTCGAGCATCTGTCATATCTATTGACTTTTATCTTTTTCGTAACACCGCTGGCAATATCCTCCAGGGAAAGTTTAAGATTTACGCGTATATCCCCTCCCCGTATGGCGCGACTCCGTGATGGCTGTCTGAAACCGGCACGGGCTCCCCCACCAAAAAGATCAAATATGGTCCCTCCACCTAAACCACCAAATAAACCCTGGAAAATATCGCTGAGGTCCTCGTAATGACTAAAATCACGACGCATATCGAACCCACCACGACCAAAAGTCCCTTCTACACCAGCATGTCCGTAATGATCGTAGGTAGCCCGTTTGTCAGTATCCATAAGAACTTCATAGGCTTCGGAAATCTCTTTAAATTTCTCCGATGCCTGCTCCTTGTTATCGGGATTTGCATCAGGGTGGTATTTCTTCGCGAGGTTCCGATAAGCCTTTTTTATCCGGTCACCGGAAGCATCCTTCGGGACAGCAAGGACTTCATAGTAATCTCTTTTTACCACAAGAGCTCAGTCCTTTTTCTCCTCCTGATCATTTTCTTCATCATCAATAATTTCGTAATCCGCATCCACAGCATCAGAACTTGGAGATTCCTGTTGAGGTTGTTCCGCTGGGCCGGGCTCTGGCTCAGGACCTGGCTGAGCTTCTTCCTGAGATTGTGCAGTAGCCTGTTGATAAATTTTTTCTGACAAGGTGTACGATGCAGTCTGGAGTGTTTCTATTCTTTTCTGAATCTCCGCTTTATCTTTTGAGTGTATTACCTTTTTCAATTCTTCAATCTTTTTTTCAATATCCTGTTTCTCCGAATCAGAAAGCTTGTCACCATAGTCTCTCAGGCTCTTCTCTGTTGAGTAGATGAGTGCATCAGCAGTGTTTCTCACCTCAATGAGTTCAGTTTTCTCTCTATCTTCTGATTCATGTTCTTTTGCTGCTTTTACCATTTTTTCGACTTCCGCGTCATTGAGACCACCTGAAGCTGTAATACGAATCTTCTGTTCCTTTCCGGTACCCATATCCTTGGCTGAAACGTGGAGAATTCCATCTGCATCAATATCAAAAGCAACCTCAATCTGAGGAACATTACGGGGAGCAGGTGGAATACCCACCAGTTCAAACTTGCCAAGCGTTCTGTTATCAACAGCCATCTTTCTCTCACCCTGCAAAACATGTATGGTAACTGCAGGTTGATTGTCAGCGGCAGTGGTGAATATTTGACTCTTCTTGGTTGGAATTGTCGTATTCCTTTCTATAATTTGAGTCAACATTCATCCAAGGGTTTCTATTCCAAGCGTAAGCGGTGTTACATCAAGCAGAAGAACATC
>SOKD01000308.1 GCA_004376305.1 Candidatus Cloacimonadota bacterium
TCAATGACATGGATACGGACGCTGTCACCTTCGGGTTTAAAGATCTTGAGCATGATCTCACTTCCCTCCGGGCTGTTCTGGGCAGCATTCTCAAGCAAATTAAGGCAAACCTGCTGAAGCCGCGCTCCATCGGCTCGAATAACAATATGCTCCAAACCGTCTGGCTTAACGAACTTCAGCGTATGATGCTTAAAGGTTGTCGATTGCTTCCAGAGCTCAACGGCTGATGAACAGAGCATCTGCAGCGATTCATTTTCGAACGTTATTTCCCCTATTGGTCTTCCCAATTCCAGCAGGTCCTTCATAAGAACACTCAGACGATTTACCTGAATTCGAATATGGGACAGGTATTCAGAGTACTCTGAATGCTCTTCCAGATCATGGTAGAGTGCTTCTGTGCTTGCCAGAATTGCACCGAGGGGATTCCTTACCTCGTGGGAAACACCCATTGCCAGCTGCGCAAGGAGCTTTATTCTCTCGGATCGCTGGAGCTCTTCCTGCATTTTCTTTCGTTCTGAAGTATCAATAACGGTTATCTGAACCGCAGGTTTGCCGAGCCAATCAATTGCATTACCCATTATTTCAAGCCATCGAACCGAGCCATCTTTTCTGATTATCCGAATCTCCCTCCTTCCCGAAGGCTTCCCCGCCATTACTAATTTCACTCGCTCACGCATAATCATCCTGTCCTCTGGGTGGATCAATTCAAATAGACCATTGTCTGATAAGGCTATCAGTTCACTGCTGGAATAACCAAAAATATCCGCAAGCATTGGATTTACAAAGACCAGACGGATGGGAAAACCCTGAACAATAAGAATGCCCTGTAAAGATTGCTCGACAAGTGTGCGGTACTTTGCTTCACTTTCTCTCAATGCATTCTCCGACCGTTTTCTCTGTGTTATGTCCCTTATCGTTGCAATAAAAGCTTTTGGTTTCCCGTGAACATCCCTGATGACTGCAGCATTGAGTTCACCTATATAGCGGGTCCCATCCATCCTGAAAAAAGTATACTCTACATCTCTCAAGAATCCATCCTCCAGCGTTTTCCCCATATTTCTTACTGCTCGTTCACGATCTTCCGGGACAATCAGTTCAAGGGATTTTTTTCCGATGATATCATCAGCACTCTTTGCGCCACACAGTTCTATCGCGCATTTCGACACATCCGTGATATATCCTTCTAAATCAGCTACGGTTATGGCTTCAGGAGACATCTCTACCAGAATTTTGTATTTACTTTCTGATTCGCTCAATGCTTGTAATGTACGCTTGTATTCCGTTGTATCTGTTATAACTCCCAGAATTGCCTTTTCACCTTCAAATTCAATCAGTTTTGGCGCAAGTATTGCATCTATTCTTGATCCATCTTTGGCAATAAGCGTGTACTCGAAAGGAGTGACTTCATCACCCTTCATGTGTTTTGCAAACGCTGATTCAATTAAATCCACTGATTCAGGCGCAATGAGCGAGAGAAAATCGAAATCAGACGAGAGAAATTCATTCCTTGTGTACCCCATCAATTCTTCACACCTTTTATTTGCATAGACCACCCTGCTCTTACAATTAATGAAAATCATGTTCGGTGATTGCTCAGCAAGAGTTCTGAATTTCTGCTCAGACTCGACCAATGTTAAACTAACTGCTTTTTCCACAGAAATGTCATGCATACTGATAAAATAGCCTACTGTTTCGCCATTTTCGTCCTTGCGCAATAAGGTTGAAATGATTACCGGAATCTCAACACCTTTTCTGGTCCTCATCATACATTCCGTATTTTGAACCAATCCATTCTCCAATGTATGTTTCTGAATCTGTGCAAAATCATTCTTCTCCGGAAAAAAACCGGAGAGCAGATTTCCTACCATTTCATCCTTTACACATTGCAGCAACTCTTCCAATCGACAATCGGTATCAAGGATCACACCCAACGGGCTCACGTACGCAACGGGAACCGGTAAAAATCTCCAGATATCATTGATATAATCTTCGAGTTCCACAAGATCATTGTCGTAATCCATTCTACCGGAATTTTCCTTCTTAATCTTGCCCTCCCCAATAGATTCTGAATTCATGGTTGCAGTTTTATCTGCATTCTATTTGCAACAAAGTAATTATCTGCTTTTTTTCTGTCATCCGGAAATTTTACAGAATAAATCAAAAAATGTCAAGGTATAATTTTGATAAAGAGAGATTGTACCGTATTATTGAAATATTTTCATTATCGATCCAATAAACCAATCATCAATGAGGAAACTAATTCTCCCGATAAGAAGGGAAATACGAGCCATTACTGTGTAACCGAAGGATGCACCAAATGCAACCATAATAAAAACAATCCCGACCTTTGCGGTTCCACCAATAAATCCTTTGTGTTCTTTTGAAAAATAAAAATAGATGATGGTCGTAATGGTTCCGATTATGATTATCAGATTATTTATCGGATTCGACCAGAGGTTTGTCAATGGATTGTTAAACGTAACGGAAGAACCGAAAAGAGGAAGCAATGTACTCTGTATCTGAGGAATAACATACCCCTGCATTCCCTGAACAATAGCAAGCCCTGACCCCACACCAACAGAGATCGCAATCGGCCATCTGCTTACCCAGGAGATTTTAGGGAACCATCGTGTAAGCATCATTAAACCAAAGATACTCGGTATAATGATAAGCCAGTGTCGGGCTGAAAAAGGTTGCATCAAAGGATGAACAACCTTCGGCATAGCAACATAATCCCAGAAATAAAACGTAGCATAAGCGGCTGAAACTCCCACATAAACATGTTCCGCAAATTTATAAAAGGGATTATCTTTATACAGAAAGGAGAATATCATCAAGGTTAAGCCTGCAGCAATCCATAAACCAATTATCTGACCCAGACCCACTATACAATTCCTCTTTTTTCTTTTTTTTCTGTCCTTCTCATCATAAAATAACCAACATTCCCAAGTATAATAAACACAATAATAAGGATATGTGCCCATGCTTGTGATGACATCCGAATCATTGCCTTATCAGGGCGTTCTATAAGTTTCTCGTACGCAGCCGCACCTGCCATACCGCCGATAAGTCCCTCTATCTGATGTGCACCAAGATAGGGGTAGGTATCAGGAGTTACCACTGCGGTTGTCCCCATAATAATGTTTACACCGAAGCGTCCCCAGGCGTACTGAACCCAGAAATCTCCCATTGAGCCCGCTTCAAAAGCAGCGATAAGCCCAATATCACTGTAGTTGTGGATTGTTTTCATCATCGGTAGCGAATCCAGTGAAGTTCCCTGAATATCTATGTCAAATGCATCCCTGATATCCCTTCCCATTCGTATCATTACGGCACCAGCTCCCGGTCTGTATCCAATGTTTACATAATCAACACCGTATTGTGCATCAAACTCCCGTGCAATCTCTTCGAGTATAAGGGTTGAAAGAGGAATTCCCGTCGGCCAATGTCCCATCATGATAATCTTCAGTTTTTTCTCAAAGGCATGCCTTAAAACAGCAGACATCATCGGTCGTAATTCTGGCATGCTCGCAGGATCAAAATCGGTAGAGAAAATAATCGTTGCTCCCTCAGGTAATTTCTCAACGGTATCGTATGCCATTCTTGTCGCTTCCGAGACCGAAATAGTAGAGGGTATTTTGAAAACAATGGGAACAATAATTACAATGGCAAGAAGAAGATAAATGATCCTTCTATCAATCTTCGATAACCGTTCCCAAATGCTCATTGCAGATACGTCCTTTCTATGCCAAGAATTATTCTCAGTGACATCGCAAACATACCAAGCGCGACACCGATTAATATTCCACGTTTTGCAGCCATTTGCGGTATAAACATAAACCAGTCACTGAATCTCGCCAGGAAATTAAAGAATCCGTTCTCCATAATGGGAACACGAC
>SOKD01000224.1 GCA_004376305.1 Candidatus Cloacimonadota bacterium
CTCACCAGAGTTTTGATTCACGTATCTATATCCTCCGAATGGATGGGTCTGTATATAACTACTATGAGTATTCCAATGTAAGACTTTGTGGTCTGGAGGTTGTAAACAATGAGGTCTATGTTGCAGAAGCCTTCTGCCCCTTGGTTTATAAGCTCGACGTCCATACAGGAAATCTTGAAACAATAATTTTCGATATATCCCTTTATTACCTTTATGATGTTTGTTTTGATGGTACCTACTTCTATGTTGATGAATGGGATCTCAATCGCTATGACATCAATGGAAATAAAGATGGAACGGCTAATTTTGATGAATATGTTCTGGGGGCTGCCTGGAATGGGGAGCACTACTGGACCTTGAATGATACGAATGAAATTAGATGCTGGGATATTTCTGGCTGGCCCACCATTACAGAAGTTCCGTCAAACAACTTTACTCCTCCGACACCTGATTGCAGAGGGCTCTGGTTTGATGGACAGTATTTCTGGACTTCGGAGAGCATTGCAAACACACTGGGACACATTTACAAATTTGATTATTCAGGGACGGTAATTGACCAGTGGCTTGAGCCAGCTTATAGGGGAGGGGGGGCTTGTGTTATTGATTTAGTTGGTGTTGAGGAAAATCCATCAGCGGCTAAGGGTAAAGAAAAACTCGAATTTATTTCTGTTTCTCCTAACCCTGTGAGACGTTATGTAAACATAACCTTCATGCATGCCTATCCAGGCAGGCTACGACTTACAGTCTACAATGTTCTCGGACAGCGTGTGATAACTTTAGTGGATGGGATTGCATGTGCTGGTATGCAAAGCGTAATCTGGTCGGGTACAGATAATACGGGAGAAAGAGTAAGTCCGGGCGTATATATCATAAAGCTTGAATCAGGGGGAAAGGTTCATTCACAAAAGGTTATGGTAGTTAATTAGCGTTTTTGTATATGAACCCGCCTTTCCCGTATTTTGGAGAAATACTATCATTCCTGGTTTCTATCGTATGGGCGTTCGCTGTTGTCCTCTTTTAGAAAAAGTGGCGAAACCGTTCATCCGATCGCATTGAATCTCTTCAAGAATGTGCTCGCTGTAGTACTGTTTGTTCCTACTCTTTTTTTTATTCAAGGAGACATTGTTTCGTCCCGCTCCCTTCAGTGATTACGCGCTTTTAATGCTTAGCGGATTGATAGGAATCGCGATTGGTGATACACTATTCTATAAAAGTTTGAATTTGATTGGTTGCCTGAAGATTTAAGAGGAGAGAAGGAATTGGGAAGAAGATAATCCCGAAAATCCTTGACATTTCCTTGTAGAATACGTATATTTCTAACATTATTCTTGATGTAGTTTATCCATTTGTATTTATTTAAGAGGAAGGGAAATGGTATCCGGAATAAGAGGAAAATTACGAAAAATAGAAACGCCTTTCTACCTTTACGATGAACAGAGTATTCTGAAAAACATTGCCTTTTTAAAGGATATGTTTTCGGAATGCCGGGTACGCTTATTCTATGCAGTGAAGGCGAATAATGCAGTTTCGGTTCTTAAGCTCATCAATCAAGAAGGTGTGGGCGCTGAAGTTGTTTCTCCCGGCGAGATATTCGTATCAAAAAAAGCAGGATTTCAATCAAGCGAAATACTGTATAACAACGTTGCAAAGAAGAAGGATGAGATTTTGTATGCAATAAAGAAAGGGGTGCGCTATTTCAATTTTGAAGCGATCGATCAGGCAAACTTGCTGGAGAAATGCGCACGAAAAGCGAAAAAGAAAATTAAACTCTTTGTCAGGATAAACCCGGGCATATTTTCCAAAACGCATTCACATCTTTCAACGGGAGCACCACTGAGCAAGTTTGGTATTGAAAAAAAGGAACTCAAGCGAGTAGCAGATCTTATCAAGAAATTTGCATATGCAGAACTTGTCGGAATACATTCGCATATTGGTTCTCAGATTCTTGCACCAGCTCCTTTTATACGCGCTGCAAAGAATGTAATGAAGATTATTGATTTTTTCAGAAAGAAACAAATTGAAATCAGGTATATTAATCTTGGAGGGGGATTCGGAATTCCCTACCGACCGGGTGAATCGCGGCTCGATTTTGTTCCGATAGCAGATGCATACAGAAAACTGGCAGATTCGTATGGTGTAAGCATATTCCTTGAGCCAGGACGATGTATTGTTGGAGAAGCTGGGTATATCGTGACAAAGGTAATTTCAATAAAAAAGAGAAATGGTGTGAAGCTGTACATTGTTGATGCTGATATGACCGAGAATCCAAGACCTGCGATATACAGAGCCTATCATCATATAGAGCCACTCTTTTCTAAACAAGGGCGAAAACAAAAGTCGCGAATCGCTGGATCATTGTGTGAAAATTCAAATGAGTTTGGTGTTTACAAACTGCCATCACTGAAAATAGGTGATATGCTCTTAATTCACAACAGTGGTGCTTACACAAGAACCATGGGTTCGAATTACAACGGCAGGTTACTTGCTCCAGAATACAGTGTTGACAGAGGAAGGATTAGAAAAATCCGCAGCAGGCAGCAGTTTATTAATCTCATTGAAAATGAAAGATATTAGCATTGTAAAGATAGGGGGATCCGTATTAAAATCCCCCGGTGATTATCAAAAGGTTGCCAGGAAAATTTCAGAAAATACACCTTCTGGTGTCTGTATTGTTACATCAGCAATGAAAGGAAATACAAGCAAACTTGCGAGAACTTTTGTACAAGCAATCCCTGACAGCGATTTCTGGAATTATGAGCGCTTCGTTGGAATGGGCGAGGTACTTTCTGCAATTTTATTTGAGTCCGCGTTTCGGATGATTGGAAAAACTGCAATTGCTGTGCTTCCCTGGATGAAAGAATGGCCATTATACATCTCTCTGAAACATAGAGAGGGTGTATCCCTTAAAAAAACAAATGAGCGCAGAGAATTTATGCTCCTAAAAAAGAGCCAGAGAAAGACAAAGCGGTATTTCTCTCCTCTATGCAAGGAAAATGATGTTGTTATTACTCCCGGTTTTATCGCCAGAGATGGAAAAGGCAGGATTGTTACTCTTGGAAGGGGTGGAAGCGATACATCTGCATTTCTCATCGGAGAGCTTCTGGGTGCAAAAGAGATTGTGTTTTTGAAAGACGTAAATGGAATAATGAGTGTTGACCCATCTGTCTATGAGAAATCGGAAAGAATAAGAACACTCAATTCTGATGAGTTGGGTATTATTGCATCATCAGGAGCACAGGTCCTGAATCCTGTTTCCCTCAAATATCGAAAGGGATTGAAAAAAGTGAAGGTTGTTTCTGTTGATGCGGAATCATTTGATTCAGGAACGGAAATTACCTTCAAAAAGGATATTACCGTAAGGGTATCACCTGCAGCATTTTCCGTTCTGACGTTTATTGGCAGCAAGTTACCTGAAACGCCGGGCATTATTTATGAAATATCAAGGATTCTGTCGAAAGCAAACATATCCATTCATTCACTAACGATCTCGGATAATCTTGTAGCCATTTATATCGAGGACAGGAAAGCCGAGGTTGCCTATCGTCTTCTGTCACCGCTTCTTGAGAAAGTAAAGCAACTGAAAGTGCTCAATCTTAAGCGAAAAATTGGGAAGATTACCATTCGGAGCCTGAAATTTATAAATGAACCGGGCGTTATTAGAAAAATAGTGGTACCTGTATCAAAATCCGGTATCAACATATGGGAAATACTCACTGTTCATACCGATATCATGGTATTTGTTGATAAGAAAGATGCAAAAAAAACGTATGAATTAATGAGAGGTATTTTTGGCTAATAGACACGTATTTCTTTTTACCGATATGGAAGGCTCAACGAAGAAGTGGGAGCAGTATCCCGATGCAATGAAGAAGGTGCTCTCCCGTCATGAT
>SOKD01000044.1 GCA_004376305.1 Candidatus Cloacimonadota bacterium
GACACGGAATTCGTTCTGCTTCCCATTCTGGAAGCATGCAATGGTAAGGAAACCCATTCAATTATGGATTATATCTCAGGGCAAGCACTTTTTATTTTCCCGGAATTTCTCTTTCTCGATGAAGTTTACGAGAACCTACCGGACATCAGACACAGGAACCAGATTATTATTTCAAATGACGGGGTCGATTCTGGAATACAAAAGCCGATGGATTTTCATGGCAATCTTCAGCTCTTCAAAGAACATCTGACAAAGATACAGGAACACAGGGTGTATATTTGCTGCGAATCAGATGAGGAAAGGAAACGGTGCGAATATCTGCTTGAAGATGAATTCCCCTCTCTACGATTTGAAACCCTGAACATAGGTGAAGGATTGGCAGCACAAGCATGGAATCTATTTGTTTTTACTGACAAGGAAATATTTGGAAAAGGATTTCACCCCAAGAGGATAGAGAAATCTGAGATTACATTCAAACCTGAGAATCTATCAGAACTTAAACCTGGAGATTTTGTTGTTCATGAAGATTACGGAATCGGCATTTTTCAAAAGATGGAAAAGATTGAACACAAAGGGCAACTGACAGAGTGTCTGATGATAGAGTTTGAAGGCGGTGATGTGCTGTACGTCCCCATTGGTGCAATGGCAAGGGTGAGCAAATACAGAGGACTTATCAAAGGTACTCCAAAACTTTCAAACCTATCGAGTATGAGGTGGGAGAAAAAAAAGAGGAGTGCCAAAAAGGCAATTGAAGATATGACAAAGGATCTTTTAAAACTCTATGCAGAGCGTGAATTGCTGAAAGGATTTCGCTTTTCTCAAGATACTGTATGGCAAAACGAACTGGAAGCCCGTTTCCAGTATGAAGAGACAGAAGACCAATTACGGGCAATACAGGATATAAAGAATGACATGGAATCAGACCGTCCTATGGACAGGCTCGTCTGTGGAGAAGTAGGATACGGAAAGACGGAAGTTGCAATCAGAGCATCATTTAAGGCAGTAATGGATTCAAAACAGGTCCTGTTTCTTGCCCCGACAACCGTTCTCTGTGAACAACATTACCAAACTTTCACCGAACGTTTGCGCCATTTTCCGATAAATATTTCAATGCTCTCGCGATTTGTCTCAAAACGCGAACAGAAACAAATTATCGATGATACAAAGACCGGAAAGGTTGATATTGTTATTGGAACACATACATTACTGAGCGATAAGATATCATTCCACGATCCAGGTCTTCTGATCATTGATGAAGAGCATAGATTTGGCGTTGCACAAAAGGAGAAATTGAAGAATACCCGAAAAAAAATGGATGTGCTCAGTATGAGTGCGACTCCAATACCGAGAACGCTTCAATTCTCACTGCTCAATATTCGTGACTTTTCAATCATCCAAACACCTCCAAAAGGCAGATTATCGGTTATCACTCGTATTATCCGCTGGAATAGCGGATTTATAAGAGAGATAATTCTTGCAGAAATCAGGAGGGGCGGACAGGTTTTCTTTGTTCATAACCGAATCGAAGAGTTGAATAGTGTTGCGGCTCGAATTGAGAGGATTGTGCCGGAAGCAAACATAACCGTTACACACGGAAGGATGAAGTCAATTCTTATTGAAAAAAGAATGCTTGATTTCCTCTCAGGGAAGAAAAACGTGCTCCTCACAACGAGTATAATTGAATCAGGAATCGATATTTCCAATGCAAATACGATCATTATTGATCGATCAGACCTGTTCGGATTGGCTCAACTTCATCAATTACGGGGAAGGGTTGGTCGTTCGAATAGGCGTGCCTATTGCTATCTTATTGTTCCGGCAAGAATTTCCCGGGAAGCGCGGAAGAGACTCTCAACAATCTATACACATAGTCATCTTGGAAGCGGCTTTGCACTTGCTCTGAAGGATCTCGAAATAAGAGGTGCGGGTAACCTTCTCGGACATAAGCAGCATGGTCATATTGCAAGCATAGGTTATGACCTCTTTATGAAATTGCTCCAAGAAACGATACGGGAACTCAAGGGTGAGGGGGGAAAAGAGAAAGAAATTCCCGAAGTATATTCTGACCTTCCTGCATTCCTCCCAACTTCCTACGTAGAAGACGAAATATCGCGAATAGATATATACCGAAGGCTCTCCGCTGCTTGTAAGTCACAAACCGTACATACACTAGAGGAAGATCTCAATGATAGATTTGGCACACCGCCACAAGAGACAAAAACCCTCCTTTTGCTTTCCCTTACGAAGATTATTTGTTCAGGAAAAGGAATTCAGAAAGTCTCAGTACATAAAGATTATGTGGAACTTTCTTTCTTAAAAGCCCGTTTTCCAACAAAGAGGAATATTGAGAGTTTGCTGAAAAACGTACATAAGAAATATTTTATTGACTACTCTGAGGGATATTTTAGGATAGGTTTCAATATTCAGCTTAAAAAAATTATTGCTGATTTAAAAAAAGCATTGCAATTTTTCCCCTAATGTGCTATATTCCTTTTTCAACTATTGTGCGACTTGAAATAATTAAAGACAAGGAGGAGATATGCGCAAGTACTTCATAATAGGATTTCTCATTCTCACGACTATGCTCACAGCAATTATTGGTTGCGGTGTGAAACGAGAAAACAAATTACTCGCTAAGATTAGTGACAGAACCATTACTCTTGGCGAATTTGAACAACGATACCGGCATAAGGTCTATCCATCGGAAGAAGAGGAAAAAGAAGATAAAATGAAAACACTCAATACGATGATAGAAGAGAAACTCTTCGCTATTGCCGGAGAAAAAGATGGTATGAGAGAGGAAGTTGAGAAAACACTTGAGGATTATCCGGATCGTCTTGCAGTGAATCAGCTCTATGAAGAGATGGTTGTTAAAAAGGCACAGGTTTCCCTCATCGAGCTCAAGAAAACCTATCGAAAAATGGGACGTGAGCTTCATGGCAGACACATTGTTCTCAAAACAAAAGAAGAAGCTGACAGTATCTACCGGGAGCTCAGAAAGAATGATGCAAAAAATTTCGCTGATCTTGCAAGGCTCTCAATTGATACAAAAACAAAGGATAAAGCAGGTGATCTCGGATGGTTTGTATGGGGAAGAATGGATCCTGAACATCAGGAGATCGCATATAAACTGAAATTGGGACAAATAAGCAAACCTTTCGAGACGCGATTCGGTTGGGATGTCCTGCAAATTGTTGACGAGAGAACGAAAAAAATCAGAACATTCGAAGAGGAAAAACAGACTATCGAGAGTACCCTCAAGAGACAGAAAATGACCAAAACCGCAACCGACTTTCTCGATAAAATAAAATCACGTGCAAAGATTCACTACGACACAACTGCAATAAGAATGCTCGCGGGGAAATCAACACAGGACAAACCAGCAAATCCTTTCGAGCCACCACCGCTGCCCGTTCTAACAGAGGAAGAAGGAAAACAAGTAATCGTTACATCTATTCTTGGAACCATTACTGCAGCCGATCTCATCGCTGATGCAGAAAAGAAATTTAGAAAACCACCGCTTAATACTGAGGAGACAATCATACGGTTCCTGGAGGGAGAGCTCACCAATAAGCTTCTCGTGAGAGCAGCTGGAAGGTTACACCTTCAAAAGCACCCGGAAGTGATCAAGAACTACAATAGAACACTGGATAACAGAGTAGCCGGTGAGTACCGCAAAAAATATATCACCCCGCGGGAAGAAATTCCAGAAGATGAAATGAAATCGTACTATGAAACAAATAAAGAAACCTACTCTATCCCAGAGAGAAGAGCGGCAAAGGTCGTCGTTATTAAATCAAAAGAGGAATCAGAAGATATTTATCGAAGAATCAAACGGGGAGGCGATATTGGAAAGAT
>SOKD01000063.1 GCA_004376305.1 Candidatus Cloacimonadota bacterium
GTGTGTCCAATTGTACCATCTTCATTGAGAAGATTAAGCCTGTACAAATACAATGTGCCACCTATCACATTTTTGTCTGTGTATGTATGCCGTTTTTCGCGGGGGTTTACCGGACCGCTGTCGATTTCGAAGTATCCATGGTTTTTTGACTCACTTCTATAGAGTATCCAGGCAGCACCATGTATCTGTCCTCTTGTGGTCCATTTCAGGACAATTCCATCCTTGCAGCACGAAGCGGTGAAATCAATTTCTGTAATGCCAACGGGAACTGGTGAGCCTTTTGAATAGAGCGTTGTGTCAACTCGTGTCCAGGCAATATGAACCTCAGACAATGCATCGGTCTCTGCCCCTGCTGTAATGCCCGGATACTTATCTTCCGGTGTGGCATTATGAACACAGGTGTCGGGTGAGAATGTATTACCACCATCTGTTGAATACGAGAAGTAGATATTGCTATTGCCATCCCTGTTGTCCATCCATACAACGTAAATGTTGTCTGAGCCATCGAGGGAAAGAGATGGCCATTCCCTCGATGCTGCAGTATTATCATTCACTCGAACATCGGTTCCCCATGCTGCTCCACCATTCGTTGATTTGTCAAAATAAATATTATTATCGCTGGATACCCAGACTGCATAGTTAATTGCGCTTGCCCCTGAGCCAGTGACTACTATTTGTGAGTGACCCTGCACATAACCCGTTGTATTCCCTTTCGTATTATGTCCTGTATCATCTACATAAACAAGGGAATTCCAGGTTAATGGCCAAGGACCACCGGATGAAAGGATGTTAGAGGATCTTCTAAATGTAAGTCTCTGGACACCCGCTCTGTTGTCTTCCCAAATAATATGCGCATAATTCCCCTCGTCGAGCCTCACACAGGGTCTTATCTGCTGAACCACTGGATACGTTAAATAGTCGTCATGATAGGGCGGACCATTCCAGTAATTGAAGTTGTTCCATGCCATAGGATTAAGCGGACAATCGAGCACAATCTCGTAATAGGATGTTCCGTCAAATGATTCCTGACTTGCGCAGATGAGTGGGTTACCCTCCGTGGTTCCCTTTGCTGATATAGAAGGAGCTCCCGCAAAGTAGAGATTTGAGTACCAGTCTATCCATGTATTTCCTGTCCCGGTAGCCTGGAAGGTATTGCCGTACAATGCGGCGGTTTTGCACAGTCCTGGAAATGTCATATTCATATAGAACCAGGTAATGTAGGCTCTTCCGCCTTCATCGATTGAAAGAGAAAGGTAGCGCGAGTTTGTCCATCCGAGACCTGCGAGTGTATCCCAGGTGGAGCCGTTATCCGTTGATCGGTAACATTGCATGGTGCTCCCGCCTCCGTTTGCTTCAGCCACGATATAGAGAGGACTCCCGAAGATATCTATACATTTTTCTCCGCGTGTGTTGTTTCCCGCACCCCAGCCAAGTTCATTGAATTTGTACGGAGCTGTAAATGAATACTCGGCATAAAGGTTGATGAGCAAAAATAGACAAAGCAATGCAAGGCTCACACAGATTTTAACTATTTGGCTTCTCATTATTTTATTTATTCGCGCTATTGCTAATCAATAGCCAATTATATATTAAATGCATATTTTATGCCTCGAGTGTGAAAAACCTGTTTTTCTTCTTAGGTTATTAAATATCAATAAGTTACTGGGGAAAATTCGATTTTGAAAAAGCCATTTATGGAAAATTGAGTGCAAAATTTGCATTGTATAATGCAAAAAGGACATAAGTTTAGTTATTTCAGAAAGATAGACAAAGTGCAAAATTTTCATATCCTGTCCTTCGCGTGGTTTTTTTTCTACAAAGGATCATCTTTTTAATGGATCCGAGCCTGTTTTCCAGTAGTATTCAAATGCTGCCTTGAAAAGCTTGGCAAGTTCCTTATGTTCAACGATGAAATAGGTGAAGGTCCTTCCGTTGCCCAGGTCAGGGTCTTCCAGAGCATATATTACTTTTTTCATATCAAAGAGCACAAATTTTATGGGAATTGTCTTTACTACTCGTGCTTTCTCACCTTCTTCAATTCCCAGCTTCAGGTATGTCCGGAATTCATCGGAATTCTCTTCTTCATAGACAGCTCGAATTGCGATATCCTTTTTCAGCACTTTTTTTTCGGTTGGGAGATTTTCCTTCTGTGAAATAACATAAGGAGGTTTCACAAAAGCCATCATCTCTTTCTTGCAGCTCAACTGGAGCTCCTTAAAGCGTTTACCGATTTGCCCCGGATCATTGAGTATTTCAATATACTCGATGGGATTTCGTACCTTCTGTCCTTTCTTGTAAAGAGGAATAAGGAGGCTCTGCAATTCAAGTGTTACAGAGTCGAGATGCTCCTTTTTAGCAGATATTTCCCTTTCCACACTTACCTGGAGGTTTTTCAAGGCAATGAGCGGGTCAAGAGCACAGAATCTTCTTGGTTTTCCAGGGAGGATACTCACAAATCCTTTTTCATTCAAGGAAGAAAGGATGTCGTACACGCGTGACCGCGGGATTTTTGTAATCTTCCACAACTCGGGCGCAGTAAAGCTTCTCCGCCTGAGCAAACCAAGGTATGCTTTTGCTTCGTAACTATTCAAACCGATTTGAATCAAGTACTCTTGCGTAATATTGTTTTTCATGTGTTACCACTCCTTAGTGGTTACAAAACAATTGTACAACAGCTTTGGCGTTTTGTCAAGCTTTTTCTTACTCATAATTTGGATGTATGTATCTCTTTAAAATATAGTGGTTATGTGTATATGAAAAAAGCATTTACAAAATCACATATTTATTAGAAAAAAGAAAAAAAATGCTTGAAAAGTTAAGAAAAATATGGTATATAATGGACAGAAATGTTTTTAGAAGAAATTACGCTTGAGAATTTCCGTAATTACGATTCAAGAAGTCTTGTATTCGAAAAAGCTGGTTCTTTTCTCTGTGGAAAGAACGGGTCTGGAAAAACAAATCTCCTTGAGTCCATATATATGCTTTCATATGGAAAGTCCTTCAGGAGCGTTAACCCTGAAGAACTCCTGATGTTTTCAAAAGAGCATTTCGTAATAAAAGGTTCCTTTAATGGCACTATCAAGAAGGAGATTGAGTTCCGTTTTTTTAAAGGGACCAGGAAAATTCTAATCAATGATGTTGAAATAGAAAGTATGAAGGAACTGATTGGAAATGTTGCATTGGTGCTGCTCTCTCTCAATGACATCAATCTTGTTACCGGTGATCCAGGGGTGCGAAGACGGTTTATTAACGCAGTACTTTCTCTTTTATTCCATGACTATCTCAATGATTTGCTCGATTATAGGAAGGTGTTGAGACAGAGAAATAGAATTCTTTTTTTGAAGAAAATTGGAAAGCGGAACAGTGTTTCAGGCATTGATGGCTGGACGGATGAACTCGTTCACTTTGGTAGTCGAATCATTGAAAGACGCTTGTCTATAATGAAGGAACTAAACGATAGTGCATCCTTCTACTATTCGTTGTTTTCGCCAGATAAAGATTTGCTTTCTATTGAATATACACCATCGTTTCAGTTAGATACCGATATTGCCCGGAAATTCGCAGAGAACCTCGAAGCAAGAGCATCAGAAGAATTGGAGAGGGGAGTAACACTATCAGGTCCACACCGGGATGAGTTTGCAATAACGATCAATGGATTGGCTGCTCGAAAATTTGCTTCCGAAGGGGAACAGAGAACATGTGCAATATCCTTAAAAATTGCCCAGGCTTCTTTCCTGAAGAGCAAAACGAAGAATAACCCCATTCTTCTTATTGATGAGGCAGTTGCCGAACTTGATAGAATGAGGAAAGAGAAGGTTCTTCAGAGTGTGATCGACATTGGTCAGTGTT
>SOKD01000127.1 GCA_004376305.1 Candidatus Cloacimonadota bacterium
GACCGGCTCAGTTGCGGGAAGAAGAAGCCAGGTAAGAAATTTACTGATTTCAGGAGGACCCGTTTATACATTCCTGGAAATAATCCATACCTTATGGAAGGTTGTGGGCTCTTTGGCGCTGATGTCATCATTCTTGATATGGAAGATGCGGTGAGTCAGAATGAAAAAGTTGATGCGCGTTTCCTTGTCAGAGGAGCGCTCAGCAATCTTGACTTCGGGAATGCTGAGGTTATCGTGAGGATAAATCCGTTCTCAAATGGAGGTGAAGATGATGTGAGAACTGTGCTCGTTGCTCTTCCTGATGCAGTAATGCTTCCAAAGACAAGTTGCGTCGCAGATATTTTAAAACTGGATAAGATAGTGGAGGATGTTGAAAAAAAGAAGGGGATAGCGGTTGGCAGTACAAAAATATTCCCGTTGATCGAAACAGCAGAAGGTGTTCTCAATGCGCAGAAGATCGCAAAAGCGAGCAAACGCAATGTTATGCTTATTTTTGGCGCAGAAGACTTCACTGCTGATATTGGAGTAAAAAAATCAAAAGAGGGACAAGAACTCTTTTTTGCGCGGTCACAGATTGTGCTTGCTGCCCGTGCAGCTGGAATTCAAGCATCTGATACGGTTTACTCCGACTTTGAGGATATTGAAGGCTTTATCAGGGATACAAAGCTGAGCAAATCTATCGGATTCGATGGTAGAGGAGTGATACATCCCCTCCAGATTGAGCATGTCCACCATCTGTATAAACCAACTGATGAGGAAGTTGCTTATGCAAGAAAAGTGATCGACGCGCTTGCAGAAGCCGAGAAGCATGGAAGTGGTATTGCATCATTAGGTAGAAAGATGATTGATGCACCGGTAGCGAAACGGGCAAAGAGGGTACTGGAATTGGAAGAACAGTATGGGAAATAAAGGTTAACTATGGAATTTGTGAAAAATGCGGTGGGGAGGATGATACCCGGGGAAATTGAGGGACAGGAGTTAAAACCGTTTGCGGGTGCATTTACTGATGATGGCGGCGGCAGGAAAAGAGTTGCCCCTCCCATTCCTGTCTCAAAACCAGGGCAGATGAAAATCTGTTCTATAAGGGAGGCAATTGAAAGATCAGGTCTAAAAGATGGCATGACAATCTCATTCCATCATCATTTGAGAGATGGAGACTATGTTGTTAATATGGTTACGGATGAAATTGCACGGATGGGAATCAAGGGGTTAACCATTGCACCTTCTGCTCTCTTTCCCTGCCATAAACCACTGATTGAACACATAAAAAAGGGAGTTATAACAAAGATCGAGGGCAGCATGAATGGTCCAATTGGCAACTATGTTTCTCATGGAGGATTACCAAAAGTGGCTGTTCTCAGGACACATGGCGGGAGGGCACGCGCAATAGAAGACGGGGATTTGCATATTAATGTAGCATTTCTTGCCGCCTCAAGTTCTGATGATTATGGTAATGCGAATGGTGTTGATGGACCATCAGCTTTTGGACCAATGGCTTATGGATATGCGGATGCGATGTTTGCTGATTCTGTTGTGATTATTACCGATAATCTTGTTCCGTACCCCTGTGCACCATATTCAATTCCTGCAACGCATGTAGACAGTGTTGTTGTTGTGAATAGAATTGGAGATCCGGAGAAAATCGTTTCCGGCACAACACGGATAACAAGAAGTCCAACACGGTTGCTTATCGCGAAATATGCAGCTCAGTTCATACGGGAAAGTGGATATATGAAAAATGGATTTTCCTTCCAGACCGGTGCTGGTGGTATTTCCCTTGCGGTTACCAAAATACTCGGTGAATTCATGGAAAGGGACGGGATAAAGGCGGGTTTCATAAATGGTGGTTTGAGTACCTTTGCGGTTAAGCTTTTTAGAAAGGGATTGGTCGGTGTACTCTATGATGGACAGGTGTTTGACAGAGGAGTAATAGAATCGTTCAGAAACGATATAAAGCATATTGAAACACCGATGACCATGTATGCGAATTATCATTCAAAAGGCTGTCTCGTCAATAAGCTCGATGTAGGATTTCTCGGTGCAACGGAAGTTGATGTTGATTTCAATGTTAACTGTAACACGCATTCTGACGGATTGCTGCTCCACGGAATAGGTGGGCACACCGATGTATGTGCTGGTTGTAGCCTTGCACTTATCACTATTCCGTCGTACCGAAAAAGGATTCCCGTCATACGTGAGAAGGTGACTACCGTAACAACTCCCGGAGAAACCGTAGATGCCATTATCACGGAAAGAGGGATTGCTATAAATCCTCAAAGAGAAGATCTTATTTACAGAATGAAAAATTCAAACTTGCCAATCACAACCCTTGAGGAATTAAAAGAAAGGGTAGAGAAGATTACGGGGATACCAGAGCCTCCCCGTCTCAAAGATAGAATTATTGCACTCATTGAATACAGGGATGGAACAATTTTGGATGTGGTGAGGGAAGTGGAAAAGTGAGGCAAGAGCAACAGAGTTCCAGAATATCAGAACAACAGAGAACGTATGTCTAAAATGTGTGCTTTTTGTTCTTACGCACTCGCAAACTAACGTAAGGAGGTAGTATGAAAAAGAGTATTATTCCGTTAATGCTCATTCTTGCAGGTGTCCTCATCATTGCTCTTTCCTGTGAGAAGGCGCAGGAAGTTCTTGGAATAACGATTTCAGGACATGTTACAGATGAAGGACAGCCAGTCGACGGTGCCTTTGTTTTGCTCCTTGATAAGGCTGAAATCACGGTGAGTATTCCATTGAGCAATGGTAGTATTACCGGCAGTAATGGGAGCTATACCATTATCAGAGTAGATGATGGTACATACTTCATTGTTGTGGTGAAAGATGAGAATGGAAACAATTCTTACGATTTTGGTACCGATCCGATCGGGTGGTATGGTCATCCCGATACGTTAACAGGATTTACCATTCCGGATTCCGTGATAGTTTCAGGTCAAAACCTTTCAGGAATCGATATTGACGAATTGTACGTGGAAACATCTTTTTAACCCAAATAAAAGGAGGCTTTATGTCTGCATCTTACAGAAAAGGCATGTTGCTGCTTCTTGCGGTTTTTGTGGTTTTTCTGCTTTTCAGCTGCGCAGAGAAACCTCAGGAGAAAGCGCCAGAGCCAACAAAAACGGAGATAACAACAAAGGATATGGATGCAATAACCGTGGTTTACCTGGACAAAAAGGGTCCTTACTCTGAAACCGAAAAAGCAATGGAAGAGCTTTTCGTGCTCATGGGCAAGAAGAACCTGAAAATGAGAAACCAACCGATGGGAGCCTATTATGACGATCCGGAAAAGGTCCCCCCGGAAGAGACCAAGTATGAGGTACTCTCTCAGTTTATCGGCGAGTTCAAAGGTGATGATGAGTTGAAGGTCAAAGAAATACCAGCACAGAAGGTTGCTATGGTTCTTTATACCGGACCGTATGAAAAATGCGAACCCATCTACAAGGAACTGTACAGTTGGATAGCAAAAAACAATTACGAGCCATGTGGTCCTTCTATGGAGAAATATCTCAACGATCCGCGGAAGATAAAACCCGAGGAATTGAAAACTGAGATCTTAATTCCAATCAAGCTCAAAGCAGAGGAGAAGCCAGAAAAGTAATCTTCGTAGACCATATGATTTCAATACCCAGCCCATACCTACCGGCTGGGTATTTTTTTTCACTTCGTATCTTGAAGGCTGACCCTGTTTTTTTCTTGACCTGATTTTGGCATTATGGTATAAATGCGCAAATTACCATTCAACCTCTCTGTAAGGAGAAACTATGGATCGAAAATACCGGTCATGCATTTTCCTTTTATTGATATCATCATCGGTGGTGGAGAGAGAAGG
>SOKD01000242.1 GCA_004376305.1 Candidatus Cloacimonadota bacterium
CTGTTTTCTGAGCGTATCGGCATTAACACGAATACCCATGGATGTGAGCTCATGACGGCGCTTTGTCACCGGATTCCAGACAAGAATGTCACCGTTAAGTCCATGCATTAATTTCCCGTCTTTGGAAACTGTTTCCGTAATCCAATCATCGTAGTCCGCTGCCCTCATTTCATGTGGATAGCCATCCTTAAGCTCCCAGCCGATTCCAATGATAAAAACAGCTGGATATTTCTGCAAAATCGCTGTTTCTCGAGCCTTACGGGGAAGATCAGGAAACATATCAAGAATCTCTTCTGCATGCAGGAATGTCAATTCATCAGGTATGTTAGGATACTTGTCTGTTTTCAGTTTTGGATACATCTTTAGCACCAAAGTTTCTGCACCCTTGAGCACCTTCCATATTTTCTTGACAATCTCTTTGAGGAAATCCAGATTGCGTTGATCAGAAGCCATTACCCGCTCCCAATCCCACTGGTCAACGTAACAACTGTGATCATGGTCAAGGAAATAATCCTTACGTATGGCACGCATGTCCGTACATATTCCTTCATCCAGCTTCATATCATATTGCTTCAGCGCTACACGTTTCCATTTTGTTGCGGCCTGAACTACCTGCGCATCAATGGGGTGCTTGTCGTAATCGTTCGAAATATGAAACTGAATTGGTGTACGGGAACCATCACGGTCAAGCATATCATTAACACCACTTTCAACATCAACAATAAGTGGAACTTGAACCATCATCAATTTGAGTTCTTTGCACAGGTTCTCTTCTATGTATGCTTTTGCTGCATACAGAGCATGCATCGTTTCCCGTCTATCAAGGATCGGAAAATAATCGCCGGGAAGGATTTTCACCAGTTCATTATAATCCCCAATCCCCGGTCCTGCCAAATCTGCTTTTTTATCTGGCATACGTTTACCTCCTCTTCTTGTTCTTTGGTTCCCTATTCCTTATGCATATTGCTGACAATCTATATGGCACTTTACCCAGTTTGTCAAGCCTTTCTTAATACCTTTCATACTTACGTCTTCTTCCTTCTCCTTCGTCCAACTTTCAGAATATCAGCAAGATTCGCCGTTCTCTTTATCACTGGTTCAATGAGCGGCGTTGACGCAGCCAGAAGCGTTGTAACACCAGGTCCGTGACCCGCAAGTTTACAGTCAGAATGTATGACTATTCCAATGGTAATGGCACCCTTCCTGTAACTTCTCCCGAAAATATTATCGTGATCTTTAATTGCCACGAAGTCTCCGAACCTGAGTTTTTCCAGACCAAGTTTCTTGATAAGCCCTTTGTCTGTCGTCATAATATCATAATCACCGGTTCCCAGTGATGTTGAACCAACACCAGAACCCATAAGCATTCCAGGAATAATGCAGGCGACGGGAACCCTGATGACTCCTTTCTTTTTATTTTCGGTTATTCCCATCTTGAAAAAGAGTCTTGGATCAAGATTATAGACATATATATCAGGGTAGCCAAGCAATCGAAATCCCTGTCCATAACCCTTTATGAGAATTTTATCATCAAGGGTCATCTTCTTCAAAGCATCATCCGGGAAATCGATCAATACATGTTCGATACCTCCATGATGCCCGGTAACAACTCCTTTCTTTCCTTTGGCATCTCCAGTTACAATAACAGCTTCGTTGCCGATGCACGCATAAAAGTTATAACCACGAGTTGGTGGATCATATCTCTTTTCCTCATTGAGAATCGTCGAAACTCCTGGTTCCACATGGTCTCCTGCCCATCCAAACGCCCGATCACCAACCTTAACATTATACGTTATTCCACCGGTCCCGGGCAAAAGAAACGGAACGCCTTCACTGTCAACCATATGTTGTCCACCCCGTTTCATAGGGTTTGCTACTTTCCCCTGAACTGATATCATAACAACCTTTTCTTTATTGGTTTTAATCATACTACCTCCTCTTTACGAAAAAGAATGCAACTATTCTGACAATTCTCTCATCTCTATTTTCTTGATTTCGATTGTTCTTATGTCATTTCCTCCTGAACCTTTTTTCAAGCTCATCTGCGGTGAATTTTATCATCGTAGGTCTTCCGTGTGGGCACGAATAAGGATCATCTGTTGCGAAAAGACTGTCGAAGAGCTTATTCATTTCTTCCTGTTCTAATTCTTTCCCCGCCTTAATTGCAACCTTGCAGGCAATCTCTCTGGCTATTTCGCTGAAAACCTCCTTCCCTCTTTTTTGCTCTATCATTGCTTGCAGAATTTCATGAACAAGGTCCTCCTCAATCTCCTTCACAAATGGAGGAACCCCTTCAATAACAATTGTGTTGCCACTGAATCTTTTAATTCTGAATCCTATCTCGTAAAATTTTTCAATGTTCGCTTCCAAAAATTCACTCTCTTGAATTGTCAAGTCAACATTGAGCGGAAAGAGAAGCATCTGTGGTGGTAATGGTTCTTTTCTTCTCATAATCCTGTCAAAAATTATCCTTTCATGTGCAGCATGCTGGTCAACAATCATAAAACCAGTTTTTGTCGATGCAAAAATGTATGAACGGTGCAATTGCCAGAATCCCTTTGGCATACTTCTTTCCATTCTCCGTTGAATTTTTTCATCATTATCGGTGGAAAAAAGTGTCGGCTCTTCCCTCATGAGAAATTGTGCTCTCTCTTCTTTGAAAGCAAAATTCTTCTCTTTGCTCAATTCAGGCAACTGCTCCTTACTCGTTAATGTATCCTTTATAGCAGTGAAGACAGACTCGAATATTTCCCTGGTGTGTCTGAATTTTACTTCCCTTTTCGTAGGATGTACATTGACATCCACTTCAGTTCCTGGAAGGGTTATCTCCAGTAGAAAAATGGGGTGCTTTCCCCAGAGGCTTTTGCCATATGCTTGGTAAACTGCTTTCCTTGCAAGGTTGTTCTGTACCCATCTCCTGTTGACAAAAATGTATTGCATATCCCTCCGTGACTGCGCATCCTCGGATCTTGCAATAACACCCTGCACCCTCATTGCTCCGTTGCTCCTCGAGAAGGAAAGAAGTGTTTGAACACCTTTCACGCCGAGTAAATTTGAGAACCGCTCTGAAAGGTCCTTTGAAGGTGGAAAATCAAGATTTAGCACACCATTATTGAAGAGCGTAAAGTGAATCTTCCTGTTAACAAGAGCAAGGGCGATAAATACCCTGCGAATATGTCTGAATTCGGTTGTTTCTGATTTGAGAAACTTTCTCCGGACGGGCACATTAAAAAAAAGCCTTTTTATTTCCACTGTTGTGCCGTTCATCTTTGCTTGAGGTTTCTTCTCAACAATCCCATCACCTTCAGTTTTGATTAAAAACCCCATTTCACTATTTTGCTTTTTGGATTCAATCGAAAGCTCTGAAACAGCTCTAATACTTGGAAGCGCTTCTCCTCTAAAACCAAATGTCTGAAGTCGCATTATATCGTCAAATACACTTATTTTGCTTGTTGCATAACGTTCAAGAGAAAGCTCTGTCTCAGAAGGAGTCATTCCTGTTCCATTATCTACAACCTTAATTTTTTTTGCTCCACCTTGTTCTATCTCACAGACTATTCTTGAACTCTCAGCATCAATGGAATTCTCAATGAGTTCTTTCACAACAGAAGCCGGTCGTTCAACAACCTCTCCTGCTCGTATCTTTTCTCTTATTTCTTTCGGGAGAATAATGATCTTTTTGGCCACGGATAATTCTACTAAACTGTATTTCTCAGGAGGGGTCCTGGTCTTGCAAAGAAGAATCCCTGACCAAATTTAATCCCCATATCCTTAAGCACCTTATATTCTTTTTCTGTTTCAATTACCTCGGCAATAATCTGG
>SOKD01000345.1 GCA_004376305.1 Candidatus Cloacimonadota bacterium
AACTTGAATCGATTTATCATCAATCTCCAGGATAATATCTGGATGTATTTCTTTCGTCAATGTTCCCTGTTGCCCTTTTACGGTAAGCATTCTATTAGAGAACTGAGTTGTTACGCCATCTGGCAATTGTACTGGTTTTTTTCCGATACGTGACACATTGTGCTCCTTTTTCTTACCAGATGAAGCAGAGTACTTCTCCCCCAATGCCCTGTTTCTTAGCTTCCCTGTCTGTTATTATTCCCCTCGATGTGGAAACGATTGCAATTCCATAACCATTGAGAACCCTGGGAATCGCATTCTTGTTGACATAATGCCGCAAACCCGGTTTACTAATTCTCTTCAAGCCGCGGATTACCGGATCACCAAATTCATCATATTTTAACTCGATCTCAACTTCACCCTGTTTTGAATCATCAACAAAGGTGAATTCTTCAATAAAACCTTCATTCTTCAGTATTTTTGCAATGGAGAGCTTCAGTTTTGAGCCAGGGATTCTTACGCGTTTGAATTCAGCTTTTCCTGCATTTCTAATTCTTGTGAGCATATCACTGATAGGATCAGTTATATTCATAAAACCTCCACAAGCATATTACCAACTTGCTTTTCTTACACCAGGAATAACTCCCCTAAGTGCAAGTTGCCTGAAGCAGATTCTGCACAAACCAAATTTTCTCAAGTACGCTCTCGATCTTCCGCATCGAACGCATCGATGATATGCACGAACCTTGAATTTGGGCTTCAATTTTGCCTTCTCAACCAACGACTTTTTCGCCATTAAACCTCCTGCCGCCTTTTGAATGGAAAACCAAACTCTGTAAGAAATATCTTTGCTTCCTCATCATTCCTTGCAGTTGTAACAATAGCAAAATCCATCCCAAACACGGTTTTAATCTTGTCGTATTCAATTTCAGGGAAAATAGTATGTTCATCGATACCAAAATTATAGTTCCCACGTCCGTCAAATGAATCGGGAGACAGCCCGCGAAAATCCCTTATTCTCGTTATTGCTGTATTGATCAATCGATCAAATATTTCATACATCCTTTTCCCCGAATAGTGACCTTACAGCCAATTGCCATACCTGCCCTCAGCTTGAAATTGGAAACAGATTTCCTTGCCCTTCTCTTCACCGGACGTTGACCCGTAATAACCCCTAAATCATCAATCACTGCATTAAGAAGTTTGGGGTTGGAGGTTGCCTCCCCAAATCCAACATTGACAACGATCTTAATCAGCTTGGGCACGTCATTGATATTCTTGTAACCAAGCTTTTTCTTGAGTTCAGGTGCGAGTTTCTCGCTGTATTCTATGAGAAGCCGTGGATTAGACTGTGTCTTCATCGGTTCACTATTTGCCCTAGTCAATGAACTCTCCGCATTTATTGCAAACACGTACCCTTTTCTGATTATCAAGCGCTGATTTCTGAATCCTTGTGGGTTCACCACATTTAGGACAAATAAGTTTCAGGTTAGATACGTGAACGGTGCCCTCTTTCTCAATTATGCCACCCTGTTCACCCTGTTTGCGAGGTCGTACATGCTTCTTTATCAAATTTGCTCCTTCAACGATTATCTTGTTCTTCGTCTTATCAATGCTGAGTATCTTACCTTTTTTTCCTCTATCCTCTCCTGATATGATGAGAACATGGTCACCTTTTTTGAGTTTCTGTTTAATCTTTTTCATACTAAACCACCTCGGGAGCAAGTGAAATTATTTTCATAAACTTTTTCTCCCTGAGTTCTCTTGCAACGGGACCAAATATCCTCGTTCCTTTCGGCTCTTTATTATTATCAATAATCACGGCAGCATTATCATCAAATCGAATATAAGAACCGTCCTTTCGCCTGTATTCCTTTTTTGTTCTAACAATGACAGCTTTTTGCTTCGTTCCTTTCTCGATCTGACCGCCAGGGAGGGAGCTTTTCACAACAATAACAATGACATCACCGATTCCAGCATAACGTCTGTGAGATCCCCCAAGGACTTTAATACACATTCCTTCCTTTGCGCCTGAATTATCAGCTATCGTGAAGCGCGTATTTTCCTGTATCATCGCTTTCCTATGAATTCCTCACCCGCGAGATTGACAGGAGTTTCCATCGTTTTTTCTTGCTTATTGGTCTTGACTCGATGAATGTTACTGCATCTCCAATCTGCGCTTTATTTTCTTCATCATGAACCATAAATTTCTTTCTCTTCTTTATAATCTTTCCATACATCGGATGCTTCTCTCTTCGTACCACTTCAATGAGAATTGACTTATCACCACTTTTTTTAACAACCCTTCCCTGTTTCGGACGCCTTCTCTGTTTTTGTTTATCCGCCTTCTTCAACACCGGCCCTCCTTCTCTCATTCATGATTGTTTTCACCCGTGCTATCGCTCTCTTCACCTGTTTGAAACGTGCAGGATTACTCAGATTGGCCGAGACCTTTGCGATCCTTAAATTAAAGAGTTCTTCGTAGAGATCATGCAGCGTCGAATTTAATTCATCGCTGGTCTTTTCTCTCAATTCTTTCGCTATCATACGGTCACCTCTCCACAAACCTTGTTCTAATCGGCAATTTATAAGATGCAAGTTTCATTGCCCTCTTTGCTCCCTCTTTGCTAACACCGCTTACTTCAAACATAATTCGTCCAGCTCTTACCACAGAAACCCAAAATTCAGGATTACCTTTCCCTTTTCCCATTCTTGTTTCTGGCGGTTTCTTTGTTGCAGGCTTATCGGGAAAAATTCTAATCCACAATTTGCCCTTTCTTTTCAGATGACGTGTTATGGCCACTCGTGCGGCTTCAAGCTGCCTTGCAGTAATCCAGGCAGATTCAAGGGATTGCAAGCCAAATTCACCATAATTGAGTTCCTTTCCTCCCTTTGCTCTGCCTTTCATGCTTCGCCGCTGAACTTTTCTGAATTTTACTTTTTTGGGCATTAACATATTGTTTTTTCTCTCCTTACTTCACATCAAAGATTTCGCCCTTAAATATCCAGACCTTTACACCTACGGTTCCCGATGTAGTAAATGCCGTTGATTCAGCATAATCAATATCGGCTCGCAATGTATGAAGCGGAACTCTTCCTTCTCGGTACCATTCACTTCTCGCAATTTCAGCCCCGCCAAGTCTTCCTGCACACATCACTTTAATTCCTTTCGCACCCATTCTCATCGCTGACGCAATAGCACGTTTCATTGCCCTTCGGTAAGATACTCTCTGCTCAAGCTGTCGGGAAATATTGTCAGCCACCAGAGAAGCTTCTATTTCTGGTTTGGCAATCTCAAATATATTAATTTCCAATTCATCTTTCTTCAAGTAGTATCGCAACTCATCTCGGAGTTTGTTAACCTCAGCTCCCTTTCTTCCAATTACAATTGCAGGCCTTGCAGTCTTGATATTGATGAACAGTTTGCTTGTTTTTCTCTCGATTTCAATATCCGCAATTTGCGCATTCTTCAAACGAAGTTTTAAATATTTCCTGATCTCCAGATCTTCATGGAGATTTGCAGCATAGTTTTTCGTGGCGAACCATCTTGATTTCCAGTCCTTTGAAAATCCTAACCTGAATCCATAAGGATGTGTCTTTTGTCCCAAAACTACCTCTCCTTTTCTTCCTTTTCTGCAACAACAACAGAAATATGTGATGTTCGGTGTTTTATTACATCAGCTCTTCCCATTGCCCGTGGACGGAGTCTTTTCATGAACTTCAAAGAAGCTGCATCTATTCTGATTGATTTAAGGAAAAGATCTTCCGCTTTTATCTTTATTTCCCCGGCTTGACTTA
>SOKD01000082.1 GCA_004376305.1 Candidatus Cloacimonadota bacterium
GGTTGACACTTTTCACATCCAACACTGTTGAGATGTGTATCGACGTGCCCAATGCCAATTGCATGCAAAACCTCCAGACCAAGAAGCACCGTTTCAGCATCTATTTGTGGGGAAGGGCTGCCTATTGCCTCAATACCAAATTGCCGGAATTCTCGAAGTCTGCCTGATTGCGGGCTTTCCTGTCGGTACATCCTCCCATAGTAAAAGAATTTCTGAAAAAGTCTTTTTTTGTAAAGGTTATTTTCAATGTAAGCCCTTACAATAGAAGGAGTTCCTTCGGGGCGTAATGAAAGATTCCTTCCCCCTTTATCGACAAAACTGTACATCTCCTTATTAACAATATCAGTTGTTTCTCCCGTTCCTTTGATGAAAAGCTCAGAACGCTCAAAGAGAGGTGTTCGTATTTCCAGATACCCATATTTTGTCATGGTTGCTCTGAGCGCTTTTTCTGCTTCCAAGAAGATTTCAGTTTCATCAGGTAATATGTCTTTTGTCCCTTTTATCTTTTGCATTTTCATACTATCTTATTACTCATAAACGGTTACTTTGTCAAGGAAAAAGAAAACGCGCCGCGAAAGAGAAGGAAAGAACACCGAAGAGACCGGTGGACATAAAATATATGATGGAAAGAAGGTGAAATATAAGATTCCTGCGGCTGCCCTTGGCAGGTTCGCAAGGGCACTTTTTTAACGGAAAGCGTTATTTCTCATCAATAATGATAGTTTCTGCTGCAGGACCTTTCTCCTCTTCGATTTCCTGTCTTTGTGCTCCGAAAACTGCAAAGGGTCCAAGCCAGCTGAATGAAAGATTGAACCGTTTATCAGGATATGGAGTAGAAAAGGTTTTATCAAGTGCAAGAAGCAAGGTTAATCCCTTTTTGGGATTCAGTCTGATTCCAGGGGTTATGCGCATTTCAGTCTCAGTTCCTGTGAGATTTTCAGCCGAATATTCTAAAAAGAATTCACTGTACTTTGTTAAAACTGAGGCTGATAATCCGGCTGGCAGGAGGAATTCCTCTGAACTAAAACCTCCGATGTTGACACTGAATTCCATGGGAATCGTGCCCATCGCAGTTTGAACAGTTCCAAGGAGATATGCACCAAACTTTGATTTTGCTTCTTCATTTCCTCTAATGGGAAATGAAATGCCCGGTGCAAGGGCAATGCTGAGCTCTCCGCTTTCGAAAGCAAGATACTTGAGTTTCCATTCATTGCTGTCATGCTCAATGATAATGGTATCACTCTTCGGGAGGAAAAGACCCTTGTAGGAGGTAGATAATTCGATCTTTGATGTTACGATGAACGTAAGTGAGAGAATATGGGATAGGTTTCTGTCGTTTCTGCCAGCGGCGCCCGTATACTGTTCATTGACATATCCCTGATAGAAACCGAGATAGAGCAGCGGCATCCCTGTATAAAATGGTTCGCTGTTCGCAGCCATGACCCGAAGTTGACCTTTTCCTCCATACATGGATGGATCTGCGCGAAGAAGAGGGCAGCTTAAACATATGCATAAAGTGACCAAGAGAACAACGGTAGAATACACGTACATCTTTTTCATTGTTTACTTCTTGTTTTCCACAATATACCTATAACAAGAACTATGTTTTATGTCAACCAATTTCTTTTTTACATTGGGTGTTCGTACACTGAATGGTCCAGTGGCAGGCAAAGTTGTTCAGGATTGGGAAACGGGCGAGCACATCATCAAGATGTACAAAGAGAGCTTCTATATCCGTACGTATAGTCCAGTTTTTTGTTGATAGTTTATTAAGCATGGTAAGGAACCAGTGGATAAAACCGCAGAAGAACCAAATTCCTTTTATTTCTACTGCCGAAAGACCTGCTTGTTTTGCCAGTAAAAGGATCTCGCCTTTTGAAAATGTCCTTTCAATGGTTGGTTCACGATACCTGTCCGCCCTCTCAATTACCTTTTGAAAGAAACGTTTTCCAGGGGTATGCATAATTATTTGCTTGATAAAAGAGAAAACAAATCTGAATACTAAAATCCATTCGTATCTATTTGGTTCCATTGCGATAATGATACTGCCACCATATTTTGTGCACCGCTTCATTTCCTGAATGGCTCTGAGGGGATTTTCGAGATGATGAAGCGAAGCGACAATAAATGAAGCGTTGAAAGATTCATTTGCAAAGGGGATATTCTCCGCATCAGCGATGTAAAAGAGGGCTTGCCTGCCTAATCCCTTTTTACCTATTTGTTTTCTTGCTTCCTGAACCTGACCGGGAGAAATATCGGTTTCCACAACCAGGTGTCCTTTTTTCAGCAAGGTAATTGCATCGTAGCCGATTCCACATCCAAGTTCGAGAATAATGGACCTTTTTTTAAGTTTCAGAATTGGCTTGAGGGATAGCTTGTGAAAGTGGTAGTTACGGTAGGCTGCCATATGATGTAATCTTCTGTAAATATCGCTAATAGATGAATGGTATGCTGCCTCCCGAGTTTTATGTCTATCTTTTGAAGATATAAGTATGGGAATTGATTGCACTGTGGGATAATGATGATTACACTTTTTGCAGAAGAAATGCCCCTTTGTTCTGATGATTGTCTGGGAACAAACCGGACAGATGAGTAAAGCTTCTACATCGGATAGATTCGTTTTCATTGTTCTTTTGCTTATTGTATAATTTTTTGTGCAGAAGTCAAGCAAATTTCTGAACCTGATTACTCGGAGATTTCTGGATTTTGGATCTCATTTTTCACTTGACAAGTGTACTCATATGGCTTACAATTTTCCCAAATGAGAAATTTAGCTTATAAATGGACAATTGTCCTCTTTTTTGTATTTGGATGTATTTTTACCTGTGGTTCTCAAGTCGAGTCCGCTCAAGTCACATCCATCATCATCAAGGATACGTACCCTGGTGATACACCGGATGGATTTCCCTCACCGGGAGAAAAGGTTGCTCTTAGAATTACGCTGATTCTTGATTTCATTCCTGAAGAAGCGTACATCATGAGCAATTCGGAATTCATTAGCATTGAAGAGAGTAGTACCAGGTTTGTCACGTACCATGCGGATACGTTGATAAATGCACATCTTGAGCCAATACTCACCGTTGGAGAGCAATGTCCTTCTGATACTATAATTCCATTGATGCTCATCTACAGAAAGGATACTACATACGATACGCTCTCTTTCAGTATTCATACCACCGGGGTCCTGGATTCCTGTTACCTGGAGAATAAAATTCAAAAACCCGGCAGGAGAATAGTGATTAAGGTTGCCCTGAGAGCAACTAAGGCTCATCGAGCGGGGTATTCGAAGTTAGTCGCCTATTTATTCAAAAGCGAAGGTGATATTGTTGATTCCATCAGGCTTTTTGATGATGGCAAGCATTATGATGGCAATGATGGTGATGGTCTTTATGCAAACACCTGGTGGACTCTCGCAAATGCAAAGGACTATGTAATCGATATTGCATTGCAGGATACTCTGTTACAGCATGTATTTGTCGCACAAAAAATAACAGGATTTACTACCAGGCACTTTGCACTTACACAACCCTATGTCATTATTGCTGATCCTTACAATGATACTCCCGAGAATAAGATAGTTGATGAGGTTAAAGAATTACTGGATTCCCTTGATATTGCATACAACACCTGGAATATATGGTACAGGGGTTATCCCGATTCGAGTGAAATAAGTTTATGGTCTGGCAAAAAGGTAAATCTCATATGGTCGTCAAAACTTGGAGGAACCTTAAAGCATTCCACAAAGGGCAAGGGTTTATTGCACTATTTTCAG
>SOKD01000109.1 GCA_004376305.1 Candidatus Cloacimonadota bacterium
GGGGTTGTTTTCCTCTAACTCTCTCAGTATGTCCTTTCGTATTCCTTTCTTCTCGCCCGGTATTTTGCGTAACGGTAGTGGCTTTTTTGCCGTTACTTCACCGGGTGCTTCGGCTTGTCTCTTCTTGCTCATTTCCCGTTTATGAACAGAACGCTGTGCGTCCAGCATTCGAGAGAGGATACGCTCCTGGCGCTCAACCAATTCTCTATCAAGAGAGTACCTGCTAAGCTCCCCTGCTACCTCCTCCATCTCTTCTACAATCTTTCCAAGGTCACCGAGCACATCCCCTCCCTCTCCCTCAATTCCTTCTTCAATCCTTCTCAGACGTTCTGCAAGAGAACTCTGGAGTTCGGATAATCGCTGGAGTTCGCGCTGCATTTCACCGGGTATATTTCCCCCTGATATATCAAGAGGTATGAGTGTCTGTGTTCCCTGATTGATCTGCATTTGTCCACTCGAGAGTGACTGAAGCTGTTGCAACAATTGCGCCATGCTTCCGCTTCCTCCACTCGGAAGATTTTTCTTGCTCTCGATGAGCTCAAGTGCAGCAAGATTCAGGGACTTCATTGCGCGTTTTGCATACAGCATTGCTCCGGATTGATTGTTTTTCAGAAGGCTTTCCGTTGAAGTTTGAATGTTACGTGTCGCCCTGACCAGTTCTTCATTAACAATTTCAGAAATGAATGGATTCTTGCTCTGCAAAACATCTATCTTTTTGCGTATCCTGCTGATACCATCTCCAATTCCATCCCCCCGTGCGAGAATATCCTCTTTGCTTTCGCGAGCGGTAATTCCATGCATTGTTTTCTCGCTTTCAACCGAGAGAAGGATAATATCATTAATCAATGCATTGATTGCCGCTTCCATATTCTTCCTTCTCGCAGAAAGCATACTCGATAAACCCGCTGACAGAACACTGGTCATCTCTGAAAGCATTTCCTCATTTTGTTGCCCGAGCGAAAGGGATTGCGACTTCTCGCCGTCTGACAGCATCCCCTGTGTCTGTTCCATTTTTTTCATAAGTTCTGATGCAATCTCTGATGCCTCCTCAAGTGATCCTTGAGCAGTAGAATCACTTGAACCCAGTTCCTTAGCAAGATCTTCCATCTCCTCTTTCAATTTCCCAAGCTCGCTTTCCAACTCCTTCTCACAAGACAGCAGCTCTTTTAATTCCTCTCCGCTCCGACCTTCTATTTCCTCATTGATCCTCTTCTGCTCTTCTTTGAGTTCCTCCGCCTTTTTAACAATTTTTTCAAACTTCTCTTCCTGTGCAATTCTTTTCAACATTTCGATTGTTCTCTCTAATTTCTTTTTTATCTCCTCCTGGGAAAGAATCATTTTCTCCATTGCTTTAAGCATTGCTGATCTGTCCATTTTTTCCAGTGCTTTTTTCAGTTCATCCATATGCTTTTTAATTTCTTTAGTTTCTATTTCCCTCATTAAACGCTCAATTTCCTTGAGTTTTTCGCGTATCTCAGGATTGCTCAAGAATGCATCCTGTATGCGTTCGGTGAGCTCTTTCATTTCTTCTCTTGCCTGGTCAATATTCTCAAGCAACTCTTTTTCTCTTTTAATAATTTCCTCCACCTTTTTCTTCTCTTCCCAGGTAAGTGTCCGTGACTCCCTCAATGATCGCTCAAGGTCTTTAAGCCCTTCCTTCAGTTTTTCCAGTTCATTTGATCCGGTCTTGAACGATTCCTGAACCTTTTCACCACCACCTGCAACCTCTTTGTAGATCTCCTCAGCCGTGGGGAAACGTATGGTATAGATCTTTGTCCGACCTGATTTTGGTCCCGACACGACATCATTATCGTACACTATCGCATAGTATCTAAGGGTATCACCGGGAAACAACGGCATGCTCATTAAGTCCCACCTGAACTCATACTCCCCGCTTCGCTTCTTCCCGTTCGATGTAACCACTACAGAATGCTTCTCATTTTCTTTTTCCCACACAAGCAAAATCTTCCCGATACCATAATCATCATGTGCGGAAATCACCAGGTCAACTGCCAGTTCTTCAGGCAGGTCCATATCCTCTCCCGGACTGATAATTTCAATAGAAGGATATTCATCATCGAAAGAGAATATCCGGAATAAAGATGTTTCAGAATTCCTGAGTCCCTGTTGACTCAACAGCTCAATGGTAAATGATCGGGTTACCTCAACAGTAAAACTCCCGGTGATCTGTTTATTGTCAACCTGTAATTCGGTTTTTGTTGAATCATCATAAACGAGTTGCGCTCTCTTAAGGGATTGTGTACTCATGGCAATAAACTCAATCTTCGTTCCTTTGAGTGCATACAGATCGAATTCATCCGTTTCGTAATCACCCTCCTGTGTATAAGATGGATAGTGGAGTGTAAATCGTATGTCCTCAAGGTAAGGATGCTCTACAACATGTATTGCATATAACGGTGAGAAGGTATCGGAGAATGCAAGATGATAGACACATGAGGTATCGATGGTCATAATTTTCCCCCTGAAGAGATTTCTTGATTCCCGATGGAGCACAATTTCAGACTTCTCCAAGATAATTCTTGGCTTTTTAATACGTCCAAAGAAAGTCTCCAGGGTAACCTCAAGGTCCTTCCCCTTCTCCACAAAGCTATTTCCGGGAGCCACAGCGAAGCAAGATGGCAAGAGGTTCCTTCCTGAAAGCAATCGTGAAAACGCTGAACCGGATACCGACGGAAATAGATTGACACAAAGGAGTGCAATAATGAACAGAACATAGAAAACCCTGAAAACCTTATCATGTCTCGGTGTCAGGATAGGCACAGGAGGTAATGATCGCAAAATTCTATCAGCATCGTACACATTTGCATACACAAGGTCCTGCGAGAAGAGCGGATCATGAGGAGAACACTCGGTTGCTCCAAAGAGTCTTCCCTTAAAAAGAGGAAATGCTTTTTCAAAATTACTCACTATTGAGTGAATGCTTCGAATCCTCAGTATTTCTCCCGCAAGTAAAAAAATGGTTACCGGGGGGAACACAACCAGAATAACCCTCGCAATGAAGAGCAACGAATTCCCGGCATAAAAAATGTAATCAAGCAGGAAAAAAGAAAACAGAGCTCCAAGGAAAATTGAGAGTGAGACAAAAAGGTAAAAAAGAGCGGACGAAATTATTCTTCTTTTTCGATAAAGAAATAGTGATTGCTGAATTGAATCAAAAACTGCTCGGTACTCTGTTTTATTCACTTTTTTGGTGTATAGGTTTTCATGATAAGATGAGGAATACCGTACCGCACCTTGAACGGGGCTGAACGCTTTATTCTCTCCCAGAAGCGTATCGGAAAAGAAGAAAAAACAGTAACAACTGTTGGATCGAATTGAGTTTCTGAGCAACGGATAATCTCCGTATGCGCATCCCGGAAAGAGATTGCATCCCGGTATGGTCTTTTCGATGTCATAGAGTCAAGAGCATCAGCAACACTGAATATCCTCGCAAAGATCGGGATCTTCTCTCCTTTCCTGCCGTAGGGGTATCCTTTGCCATTCCACCACTCATGATGGTAAAGAATAACTGCACTTGCATTTTTCAAGAAGTTAATGTCCTTTACAATTTCGTATCCGATTTTAGGATGTTTCTTGATCTCATTCCATTCCTCTCTGTCCAGTTCAGATGGTTTGAGTAGAATTTCATCAGGGATACCAATTTTTCCAATATCGTGCAATATGCCGCCCCAGAAAACGAGTTTAAGCTGATCTTCAGAAACATTGAACTGTTTTGCAAGCTCAACAGCGTACAGCGCAACTCG
>SOKD01000387.1 GCA_004376305.1 Candidatus Cloacimonadota bacterium
CTCTTTTAGTTCATTGAGTTCAATTCTCGCCATATCCTTGAGTTCTTCGTCCTTGTCGACTTCAATAATGTGTTCTGCCTCGATTATTCTCTTTTCAAACTCCTGGAATTCAGTATATGCAGAAACAATATCTTTCAATTCACTTCTTTCTTTTAAGAGCGAAATTAATTTCTCCTTGTCTTTCATAACTACTTCAGATGAAAGGAGTTTTGTTATTTCTTCGTATCTGGCTTTTATTTCTTCCAATTGTTTAATCATTTTATCTTCTCATGAGTAATACAATTGCATAATTAATGTAATGTGTGGTTATTCTTTGTTTTTTATTGTGTTTTCTTTATCCGTGTCACTAATTCCAAGGGCGGAATGCAATGCCGCAAATCCTACTTCAAGCTGACCAGTATCCGGTTCCTTTGTTGTAATGTACTGGAATGCCAGTCCGGGACCCAGAAGAATTTTCAGTACAGGATTATTCTTGTGATTACCTGCAAATTTTATTATCTCATATGATATTCCGACAAGAAAGGGAAGGAAAAGAAGGTGGATGCCGAGACGAAGTAATTTGATTGAAGGTAATTTCCATACGTTAAAAACAAGAGTATCAATAAATGCAAAAAATATTATTGCAACTATCAATACAACGAAAATGAAAGAGGTACCACAGCGCGGATGCTTTGTTGAATATCTCGAGCAGTTTTGAACGGTTAATTCCTTTCCATCTTCCCAGCAAAAGATTGACTTGTGCTCAGCCCCGTGGTACTGGAATAATCGCTTAACTTCAGGAATAAAGGATATAGAGATAATATAAAGCACAAAGAAGAGGATTCGCACTATGCCAGTTGCAATGTTGAAAAGAACGGGTCGTGCATCAAGCCCGGTTTTGCTTGCAATGAAAATTGGGAGAAAAAGAAAGACAAAGAGCGCAGCAATAATACCGAGAAAAGTGATGGCGCCGGAGAATAATCCTTCACCACGCCTCTTTTTTTTGCTCGTTTCCTGCTGAAATGCAACCTGAGCCGAATAGTTAATGGCATTAAGTCCTTCATACAGCATTTCAAAGAGCGAAACAATTCCTCGAACAAAGAACCATTTGAAAACCTTCTTTTTTCTCAAATTTTTATTGCGTTCATGGATATCGATGATGATCTTACCTTCCGGGTTTCGTACTGCAATGGAAACCTTTTCAGGTGCTATCATCATAATACCCTCGATGACAGCCTGACCGCCAACATTGGTTGTTTTCATATGCCAAGTATACAGTAGAAAAGCACATAAGTCAATAGGATTTATGAGAGATGTCACATTCCTGGTTGGGTTTTTTAATTTTCCTTGACAATACGAGCAAAATATTTTATTCTTTTCTATCATGAAGGAAATTGAAAAGATTAAGCGGCTTCATAAAATATCAACTGTTCTTCTTACGCAAAAGAAACCTAAAAAAGTTTTGCAGGCAATTGTGAAGAATGCAGCAGAATTCTTTTCCGCAAATGCGAGTTCTATCCTGCTTTTTGATGAAAAACGGGAATACCTTACCATTGCATATTCATACAATCTATCAAGAGAATATGTTAAGGTTGTAAAGGTTCGCAAGGATGAAGAGATTGCAGGAAAGGTAGCATGTTCCCAGAAAGCGGTAATTATTCGAGATCTGGTGAAGCGATTCAAATCAAAAGGCGATCAATTCTCCGTTTCATGGTTCAAAAAGGAGAAACTTGTTTCCGCTGTTGATGCTCCTGTAGTGCTGGGGAAGACATCATTGGGCTGCTTGAACCTTTACTATAGACGGAACTATGTATTTCGGAAACAGGACCTTGAGGAATTAAAAATCTTCTGTGATTTCTCTGCTATTGCCATCCACAATGCCAGTCTCATTAAAAGAATAGAGAATCAATTGCGGGAGAAAATAGCGCTGGAGCACATAGGTATTGCTCTTACTTCAACGCTCAAAATAGGCGATGTTCTGAAGATGTTTGTTTCAACCGCGGTTGAGTTTACCAATACCGAAAAAGGAAGTATCCTTCTCATCGATGAAAAAGAAAAGAAAATACAGAAGGCTTATAACTACTCTAAAAAGGGCAATAAACTTGAGACATACAAGAGTACCGCAAGGCTTCATAGCGGATTCTCAAGAAGGGTATTGACGAAGGGGAAACCGGTTGTTATCCATGATATTGCAAAAACAAAGAATGTTAATCCGGTAGCACTGCGGAAGAAAAGAAAAGCGGTACTTGCCGTACCGGTCATGATGAAGAAGAAAATCATTGCAATCCTCTACGTTGATTCTTCCAAGCCGCGGGAATTTTCGAAAAGTGAAATTGCGCAAGTCGCTATACTTGCAAACCAGGCGGCAGTGGCAATAGAAAATGCACGCCTGTACACTCAAGTCGAGCAAAAAATTAGAGACATTTCAATTTCATACAAGATAAGCCAGACACTCATTTCTACTCTGGATCTTGACACATTGCTCTCAAAAATCCTGAACGAGATTAAGAGCTCATTTGGATACCTCAATGCTGCAATACTGCTTGTTGATGAAAAAACAAGTAACTTGCACATCAAGGCTGCCAAAGGTTATCCAGAAAAGATAATGAAGATAAAGTTAAAGATTGGAGCGGATGGTATTACCGGATATGCAGCAGCAAAAGGAAAAACGTGCTATGTGCCTGATGTTTCCAAGGATAAGCGTTATGTATTAGGTATTCCTGATGCGAAATCAGAGGTTGCCATACCTCTCAAGATTGGAAATCGGATTATTGGAGTTCTTGATGTTGAAAGCAATGAATATGATGCATTTGATGAATGGGAGATAAAGTTACTATCGTCAATAGCAGCCCAGATTGCAAATGCAATAGAAAAATCAAGATTGTATGAGGAGACAAAGATGCTTTCCCTGACGGATCCCTTAACTGGTTTGCCGAACAGAAGGTACTTCGATATGATGATTGATGCAGAATTGAGAAGGTCTGAGCGGTACAATCGCCCGTTTGCCTTACTCCTTATCGACCTTGACAATTTCAAGAAGTACAATGATAGAAATGGACACCTTGCGGGTGATAAAGTGCTTGTTGAATATGCAAAAGTGATGAAATCCAGTATTCGGGATATTGATTTTATCTGTCGTTACGGCGGTGATGAGTTTATTGCCGTGCTTCCGGAAACGGATGAATTGTTTGCCAGAGCTGTTGCCGAGAGAATACGCAAAAATGCTGAGAAAGAAGGGAAGAAATCGAAAATTTCGTTGAGCATTGGAATTGCGTTATATCCACTTGACGGAGATGACAAAACTCATCTGGTTATGATATCCGATAAGGCTTGTTATCGTGCAAAGAAAGGGGGAGGGAATTGTGTGCGCGTCGTAACGGACAGAATGTAACCATTCGCCAATTAACCATTGCTGATTATGATTCTGTGGTGAGAATATGGGAACAGGCGGGACTTCCCTATAAACCGAAAGGAAGGGAAAGCAAAGAGGCGATAGCGAAGCAGATTAGGGAAACCCCTGACCTTCTTCTTGGCGCGGAAATTGGTGGCAAACTCATTGGTGTTATCGTTGGATCAACGGAGGGGAGAAAGGGATGGCTTAACCGTATTGCTGTAGTACCGGAACAGAGAGGTAAAGGTATTGCCAGACTGATGATACATGAAGGAGAATCCGCTTTGAGAAAAAGGGGGATCAGGATCATTGCGCTCTTGATTGAAAAGAGTAATTTCATTTCTATAAAACTGGCAAAATGCCTTGGTTATATACCAGCAGATGAT
>SOKD01000289.1 GCA_004376305.1 Candidatus Cloacimonadota bacterium
CGAAGTATTCGCAGAAGCGACTCTTCTCCATCGGTACCGGTTAGTTGTGTGCCCGGTGAGCGATGCACACCTGTGCCGGTACCAGAACCTCCCGTACCCGTGCCTGCACCACCTGTGCCGGTACCGATACCACCGAAAATAGTATCACCAACTCCCGTGGCACCCCCTGCGATGCCGATACTCCCGGAAGCATCTGGTATCTGAAACTCCCCGGAGCCATCCTGTTGTTTTCCTTCCGGTCCGCCTATGATAAGGGTTTCATGTGCTTTTTTTGTTTCCTTTGCGATGAGGTCACCGAGTTCTGTTGTGGTTATATTATCGACAACCTTATTAACAATATCATCCCAGAATGGAACTTCAGGTTTTGAAAAAAGGAATTCACTCTGCATTTCAGGTGTGAGCACAAGAATCAACCGCGATATCGTTTCAGTATATGTTTCAATATCTGTTTTTTCATACTTACTGAAAAGCTTCTCCGCAATGTTTCCCACAGCCTCTTTTATCTTACCGCCCCATCCCGTTCCCCCTTCCTCACTCTTAAGTGATTTTGTTATCGTATCAGCGAATTCTTCCGGATTTTTTTCGACATTATGAATAAAGTCATCAGAACCTGCAATAAGTGCCAACAGGTCTTTCCACTTAAGTCCTGTTTCTTGCTTTTCCTGAGCATCACCAAAGGATATACCGCTGATGGTAACGTGCTGTACATTTCTGCTGGATAAAATCTGTTTTATTCCTCCCTGATTTTCAATATCCTCATGAGCAATGCCAAGGACCTCGACAATGGCGTTGAATTCGTCCATGTCAACACCCTTGATAAATGAGATTTTTCCGAGCTTTCGTTTTCCCATTGCCGTTAAGAAAGCATCAACGGTTTGTTTATTGGTAATATGTGCTGGTTTATCATTGATAAGAAGCACATTCCCTGCAAGCGAAAGTTCGAAGTAATCGAGCTCTTCGAGTACGTCATGTAATTTTGTGAAAGCGGTACTAATGATTCGTTTACTGATAGGATGTGAAGTCGGATAGAGTTTTAAGTTTTTCGCTGCTGATAGCAGTCTGCCAATGATAACCTGTGCTTCTCTGCTGAGTTTTTTTATGTCATCCGATGATGAATGTTGTTGTATCATGCTTTCTCCTTGTTGCCACGTAAACGCTGTATTGTTAGTGCCCTGTTCTTTGAGCGAAATATTGTTGTTCCGGCGATAAGGGTTTCGACACCGCTTGCAATAAGTTCCGGTGCGTTTTCAGTGTTAATGCCCCCATCAACTGCAATAGTGTATTTCAGTGTTCTCTCTTCTTTAATTCGTTTTAGATATTTTATTTTGCCAAGACTTGAGTTCATAAATTGTTGTCCACCGAAACCGGGGTTTACACTCATTACAAGAACAGCGTCAACACAGTGTAGAAAATCATCCAGCGCTTCGATCGGGGTGTCAGGATTGAGAGAAATGCCTGCTTTACAACCAAGCGACTTTATTTTCTTGATGAGAGACATAGGATTGTTTTTTACTTCAATGTGGAATGTCAGTGTATCTGCACCACTCTCAATGAATCGTGGCGCATAGATATCAGGATTGGTTATCATAAGGTGAACATCAAGCGACAACGTTGTCAATGTATGTATAGCTTTAACAATTAGCGGACCAAATGAAATATTCGGAACGTAATGCCCATCCATTATGTCAAGATGAAGTAGGTCAGCTTCAGCGCGCTCAATGTCCCGTATTTCCTCCTCAAGTTTGGCAAAATCGCATGCCAGAAGAGAAGGCGCCACCTTTATCATTCTTTTCATAATAGCACGGAATCAGGAAATGTCAACAGATTTGAGTATTTTTTTCCCAAATACCCCGGAACATTTTACAACAAGGTCAATCTCCCTGTATTCGTTGCGGTGTGGACAATAATTAAATTCTTGTATATCTGTTATAAGTGGATTCTTGTTACTTCACACTTTTTGAGGATTCTCTCTACATCCTTTTTTCTGCAGAGGGCGGTTCCCGGTGTCAGTACGGTTGCAGTTCCGCAGGCAACTGCCATCTTCAAGCAATTCCGTATTGACTCCCCCCTTTCATACGCAAAGATGAAGCCAGCAACAGATGAATCACCCGCGCCGACGGTGCTTCTTACTGTAACCTTTGGTGGTATAGCTTGTAGGTTCTCTTTTTCCGAGAGAAACAATATGCCTTTTTCACCCAGGGAGATCATTATGAAAGGTATTCCTTTACTGAGGAGTTTCTTGCCAAACGTAATTAGTGCTTTTGTTGTTTTAAATGGTTTTCCCCTGAGTCTCTCAATCTCGAAGATATTCGGCTTGATTGCATGCGGCAATGCTTCAATACCTTTTTTGAACGGACGCCCGTCAGAGTCAAGGAAGACCTTTGCTCCCCTGGTTTTCATGAGACGGGTAAGTTGAGCGTAAATGTTGTTTGATATCCCGAGCGGCAACGAACCGCTCATAACAAACCAGGAGGGTGTTGGATGAATTTCCTTGATCTTGTTGTACAAAATAGCAAGTTCTGAAGGAGAAATTTCAGGTCCCTTTGCATGAAGTGATGTTCTTTCCCCTCCTTTTTCGTTTTTGATGAAGATGTTAATTCTGGTTTCTTCCACAATTTTTGTAAAATCGCATGTAATTCCTTCATTAATAAGTCTTCCTTCTAGTTCCATTCCATCATAACCGCCAACGAAACCCAGTGCAATGCTTTCTCCGCCAAGTTCATTGATTACCCTTGATACATCAATTCCTTTTCCACCTGCATATCGCAATTCCTGGCTAACCTTATTTGTATCCTCGAAACTAAGGTTTTCAACAATCAGGGTTCTATCAAGCGCAGGATTAAGTGTAAGGGTATATATCATCGTTTGTCTCCTTCAACCGCTCGGTCATGGTAAGACCAAGTGCTTGAAAAATGAAGGGATTAGCTTTCTTCACTTATTGACTTTCAATCAGGTACGTGAGTTGCTTTTTGACATAACCCAGATTGAATCGAGAAGAGCGGGCTAATGCTATTGCTTGATTTTTTTCATCCTTTTTGCCTATAGGCTGACAGATAATTGCTTTTCTGTAGTAGATCCTTGGAAGTTTGCGTCTCGCCGCGACAGAGCTCTCTTTTCGTTTTTCTTCACGTTCCACTGCTATATTTATTTTTTCCAGGGCTTCCTGGAACCGACTCTTTCTATAGAGAAGCCATGCAGCAGTTTCTGCATTTTCATAAGAGAGCAATGAGTCTTTTTTGCTGGCAAATGCAAAGAGCGAGTCTGCTTTGATAATATTTTTGTTCATTTCAGCATATACGTCGCTCAGCAGTATGTAGGAAAGCAGCATTTTGGGTTCCCTGTCAGAGATGGTTTCATAGGAATGAACAGCGATGGGGAAAGCGCCTTCTTCCCTTGCAATATTTGCCAGTTCAAAGAGAAAATGAATTTTGTCTCCGGCGTTTTTTTCAAATTTCTTCAATAGATTTCTTGCCTTTTTGTATTTCCCCATTGCTGTATATGAGTCAATCATGCGGTAGTAGTAAATTTCATTACCGGATTGTCTGTATGCCTTGTTAAAAGCACTGCCTTCATTATTAAACTGTTTTCTTTCCGAGTAGACTTCTCCCAGTTTGAAAAACGCACCATAATACTGAGGATCAGATTTTACTGATAATGAAAAAGAAGCAGATGAAGATTTCCACTTTCTCTGTTCAACGAACAGTAGTCCTTTTAAGTAATGAATTGTACTTATC
>SOKD01000332.1 GCA_004376305.1 Candidatus Cloacimonadota bacterium
ATGAAAGTTCCAAATTGACAAGAAAAAAGAAATAACATCCATCGAGATGGTCAAACAAAGTCTATTGAATTTCTGACAAATTGTATGCTTTCTTTGGTTTGCAAAAATATGAAAAAAACGCTTGCTTTTTCTGCAAATTTATGTCATTCTGATATGTTATATTCTTTAGGGATAGAATAGCTTCATTTCCATCCCTGGAAAGAGGTTTGGTTTTGATAACTGTTTCAATTGATGGACCTGCAGGATCTGGAAAGAGCACTACTGCAAGATTGGTTGCACAAAAATTAAAATGCCTGTACATAGACACTGGTGCTATGTACAGAGCAGTTACCTTCCGCGTACTTTCCCTTGGCGTTAATCCGCACGATGAAAAAACTCTCGTTGAAGTTGTAAGAAATTCAGATATCAAGTTCGTTAACAAAAAAGGAGAGCTTGCAATCCTACTGAACAAGAAGGATGTAACAAAGGAGATTCGGTCTGTAAGGGTAACACAGCATGTTTCACTCATATCAAGCTATCGTGGAGTACGCGAGCATCTTGTTGCATTGCAGAGAGAAATGGCAGAGAATAGTAATATCGTTTGTGAGGGAAGAGATATTGGAACAGTTGTTTTTCCCAATGCTGATATAAAAGTTTACCTTGATTGTTCTATCGAGGAGAGGGCAAAACGAAGATTACTTGATCTACAAAGGGCACATGTACGGAAAACACTTGAAGAGCTTAAGGAAGATATAAGGAAGCGTGACACAATGGACAGCGAAAGAGAGTTTTCTCCCCTCAGAATTCCTGATGGAGCTGAAATTATCGACACAGCAAACATTACAATACAGGAACAGGTAGAAAGAGTGCTTGACCTTATTTATTCTCTTGAGGACATATAGATGCAGTTACATATTTATATTACAGCAATGATTACCTCCCTATTTATGAAAATTGTTATGGGACTCAAGATTGAAGGTTACCTTAATATTCCACGACGGGGTGGGCTCATTGTTGCTGCCAACCATGTGTCAAATTGGGATCCGATAGTTCTTGGAGTTTCAGCTGCATTGCGACGGGAACTCTTTTTTCTGGCAAAGGAAGAACTGTTTCTACCTAATAAATTCTATACTTTGCTCATAAGTAAATACAATGCTATAAAATTGAAACGGGACGGCATTGATAAAAAAGCTATCCGGATTTCATCCACTCACTTGCAAAGAGGAAGAACTATTGTTATCTTCCCTGAAGGGGAAAGAAATCGCCATCCCGAAAAAGGGCTCCTCAAACCACAACCGGGTGTTGGCTATCTTGCTTTGAAGACCAAATCGAAAATCATTCCAGCATACATTCATGGAACAACGGAACGTATGATGGCACTGCTTTCAAGAAAGAAGAGGATCTCTGTACGCTTTGGAAAGCTTATCGATACATCACAATTTCAACAAAGCGCCTCTCTTCTCAAGCGAAGCATTGCTCTGAGCAATTATGTAATGAAGGAAATTAATTTTCTATCATCCTATGGTAAAAATAATATTAGCTGATAAAGCCGGATTCTGCTTTGGAGTTAAACGTGCAATGTCAATTGCTGAGGAGACTGCAAGAAACAGTTATGGAAAGTTCGTATATACATACGGACCTCTCATACACAATCCGCAAGCAATATCACAACTGAAATCCATCGGTGTTAATCCCATTAGTAATCTGGATAATGTCGAACCGGGAAAACTCATCGTCCGCTCTCATGGTTTGCCACCTCAGATAATAGACACAGCGCAAAAAAAAGGATTCGAAATAATTGATGCAACCTGTCCCTTTGTGCGCAGAGCACAAGACCTTGCCAGGATGCTCCTGAAGGAAGGATATGAAGTTGTTGTAATTGGCGAAGCTGATCATCCTGAAGTAATAGGCATCGCTGGTTATGCAGATGGAAAAGCTGTGATAATTGAAAAGGAAGCTGATATAGCAAAAATAACGAAAAAAAAGAAAATCGGTATTGTTACCCAAACGACCCAGTCAATGGAAGCCTTTAAGGATCTTGTAGCAAAAATTCTGGAAATTGGGAAGGAAATACATATCTTCAATACAATATGCGGTGCGACTCAGGAGCGCCAAACAGCAACGCTCAAGCTCGCAGAAAACGCAGACATTATGCTCATAATTGGCAGCAAGAACAGTGCAAATACAACTCACCTCGCACAACTTTCAAAGAAAACCGGCAAACCAACATACCATATTGAAACAGCAAGAGAAATTAATCCCGATTGGCTCAAAGGAAGAAATGTTATTGGAATATCAGCGGGCGCATCGACGCCAAGATCTGTTATAGAGGATGTAATTTCACATCTGGAATATATGAAAGCTCATGCTTCCGATCCTGCGGGATCGAGATTATTATACAAGGAGGAAGTGTTCAATGACTGATAAAAAAACAACCAAACAAAACAAAAAAACCCAACCGGAAAAAACCAAAACGTCTCTCTTTGACATCCCGACGCTCTCAGAAGCTGAAATGGAAGAGCTTTACAACAGCCACCTTATTGATATCAAGAACAGGGGAATAGTCAAAGGAAAGATCATCAAGATCACCTCCAAAGAGGCAATCGTTGACCTCGGACTCAAATCGGAGGGATGTATTCCCCTTGCTGATTTCGCCAACACGGAAAGCGTAGAAATCGGTAATATGGTGGAGGTTTTTCTCGAAGATTTCGAAGATGATGAAGGCTTTGCTCTCATCTCCAAACAGAAAGCTGACTTCATGAAGCTATGGGATTTCATTTATGAAAAACATACAAAACAGGAGTCAATCGAAGGTGAAATTATGCGAAGGGTAAAGGGAGGAATGATCGTAAACGTTGGTGGTGTTGAAGCATTCCTTCCTGGATCACAAATAGATTTTCATCCTGTGAGTAATCTTGATGCCCTTCTCGGTCAGAAAATCAAGGTAAAAGTAATCAAACTTAACAGAAAACGAAGGAATATTGTTGTTTCAAGAAGAGTCATTCTTGAAGAAGAAAAGGAAAAAGCAAAACAGAAACTCCTTGCAGAACTCGAAGAAGGAATTGAAATGGAAGGAGTTGTTAAGAACATTACAGATTTTGGTGTCTTTGTTGACCTTGGCGGAATTGACGGGCTCCTCCATATTACCGATATGTCCTGGGGAAGAATCTCGCATCCATCTGAGCTTGTAGCAATAGGAGATAAAATCAAAATAAAAATCAAAGCCTACGATGCTGTGAAACAGCGAGTCTCTCTTGGCATCAAACAGCTCTATCCATACACCTGGGAGAATCTCAATCAAAAGTATCCCGAAGGCTATAAAGTTCGTGGAAAAATTGTTTCAATCGCTGATTATGGAGCATTCGTTGAACTGGAAAAGGGAGTTGAAGGTCTTATCCATATCTCAGAAATGTCATGGACAAAACATATAAAACACCCTTCACAGATTCTTGCAATTGGTGATGTCGTAGAAGCCATCGTCCTTGATGTAAACAAGGAAAGAGAACGCATTTCCCTGGGATTGAAGCAATTAGATCCAGACCCGTGGAAAGCAATAGGAGAAAAGTATCCCGTGGGCACAAAAATAACAGGCAAAGTTCGCACACTTACCAATTTTGGTGCTTTTATCGAGATTGAAAGCGGGATCGACGGTCTTATTCACATTTCGGATTTCTCCTGGACTGATAGAGTCAAACATCCAAAACACTTTCTTGAAAAAAGTCAAAAAGTGGAGTGTATTATTCTTGAGATCGAT
>SOKD01000292.1 GCA_004376305.1 Candidatus Cloacimonadota bacterium
TTAATAACGACGAATTTACCTACCTGGATCTTGCCGCTGGGAAGTTCCTCAACACTGAAGAGATAGATGCCGGAAACAATGCCCTGTATGTCCCTTGTAATAAGATTCCAGTTCTCATAACTCTTGTTGCTTCTCGAGTAATCATGCTCAATAGTACTGACAAGATCACCGGCAAGACTGTAGATGCGTATCATGCACCGGGGCGGAAGATTCGCAAAACAGAGCCTCCGCTTGTGCTCGTTCCAGCCAAATCCCTCCCAGTCCTCCCACTTCAAATCAATGTATTTCTGTGTCTGGCTGATACGGTACGGATTCGGTATCACCACTACTTCACTCGTCCCATCACTCATCGGCGATGGATAGGTAATTTCCTTGTTCCCTAAAATAGAACTTTCTAAGACAGGAAGAACCGTTCCTGTATTGAAGGGCCATCCCTTGTCAAATGCGGAAACACCGTAGTAATGCGGTGTGTAATTGAGGATGTTCTTATCCACAAACTTGTACCAGGTTATACCATCAATAACCGTCTCCTCCGGCATACCACGGTTCCATGCAATGGGTACCGTGTTCGTTGTATCGGTATAGTCAATCCTGTCATACTCCTTCAATAATGTCCATTCTCCAGGAACACCCGTCTCACTCCGGTAGATACGATATCCCTCAAAATAGTTTGTATCAAGTCCCGCAGGGGCACCGCTCAACGTGGCAACAAAGATGTTCTTGTAGGTTTCAGAAACCTTGTCCCAGAGGATCGTTACCTCCTGGTCGCCGGGTATAACCTGAATGTTCGGTATCGGCGGCGGCGGCGGACCAACAAAATCGGGAATACCATCACCGGTTAACCAAACCGTATCTGCATCATCAAAGGGAGGTCCGATTGTATCATACAGCACATACTCACCCTTGTATCCATCACCAATGGTATCACCAGCCAGTGGTGTGTCAAAACCCGGGTTATCGTATATCCGGTATGCCCAACTTGCATTTAACGAGATATCGGAAAAGTCATAGTTCCCATATTCAGTGACAAAATCCTCACCTGCTATGTAGGCAATAATCAATGAGAGCGTATCATCAGGGTTGATATCGTACGGTCCGAAGGAGAGGAGGTAACGTGTATCGTTGATACTATCGACACCGGTAGGAAAAGAATGATTTGGGTCTGCATTGACACCCCGTTCTCCGACCTGGTCGGGATCAAAATACCCGTTGCTCAGAACCTTGTATTTATTCACATCCCCGTCAGGGGTTCCTTCAACATCGGATGGGTCAGATGAAATATTCGGCCCCCAGTCCTTTGTAGCATCCATATTTCCAACCCACCAATTGTACGAGACCTGAGTTGGTGGTGGATAGAGGATTCGTGTTCCTGTTGCTCCATCTGCTGAAACCGGCCAGTCTCTATGCAGGGGATGATTCGATAACCCGGGATCAGGTTCCTTGTCACCGTCAAAATCGGCAACCCAGGCAAGGTTGATCAATTCATTGGGGTCATCTATTTTAGAGCTACCCTCTATTGGATTTCCCAAACTGTCGTAGAAGTTGGCACCCCACAAAGTATCGGTGTCGTCCCTCCAACGTCTGAATCCCGTAATGTCATCCTGCGCTTTGTCTGTCCAATCATAATCAGGTCCCCACGGTCCAACATCTCCATCAATGTACAATCCAAAAAAGAGTTTGCTCAATGTATAACTGCTGATACTTATCATATCGAACTTGAGGAAGACGAAATCCTGATTGTATGCATAGCTCCATGCATAATCGGTTTGTTCAATTCTCAATCCCATGGAACGGTGGCCAGCCGGAGATGCATTGACGACAAAATCATCCGTATATGCCATGAAGAAATCTTCCTCAGAAATAGCATCAGAATCAGGGTCTCGTGATGACCTCACAAAAATGGTATCTGAATCCGCATTGGTTGGCCAGAATTCGTTCTCCCTCTGCCATCCATCAGCACCCACAGAACACAATGTATCTGCTGTTGTATCAGAGGTCTGAATAATCGCGCCTACCCAGACTGCGCCCTGGAACAGGTAATCTTCATGGGAACCACCCGGGAATTCGCAGGAGGGGAAGTTCTTGCCATAAATTTTCCACTCGCCGGCGTTTCCGAAGAAACCGTAGTTAGTGGATGTTATCCAGATATTTCCCACATCATGATATTTGTACTGGATGGTTGGTTTTGTTCCTGTCTGGATGCCAATGTGTTGCTCACCAGAAGAATCATAATACGCATAGATATATGTCATGGTGCATACAATAAAGAAGATGATACATATCTTTACCATTGTTTTCATATTCTCTCCTTAGCGATGGTTTTTTTTAATATTTACAGCGGTATATTATATAATGAAAATTCGGGTTTGTCAAGCAAAAAACGGGTGATGGTAAAAAGTCGTATTTTCTTGACAGAAAAAGAAAATAATGATAGAAAGAATGGAGATGGAAATGATTAATCGGGCGATGAAATATAAAGTACACATATTTATCCTTATTATCCCCTTTGTTTTTTCCGGCTGCGCATATTACAACACATTCTACAATGCAAAAACTGCATACAACAAAGCAATGAAGTCCAAGGAAAATGCACCCAATAAAAAGGCACCTGTTGATTTGCTGGATAAAGTGATTGAAAAGTGTGGAAAAGTGATGAAATATCACTCGAAATCGCGCTGGGTAGATGATGCGATTACCCTTATGGGTAAGGCATATCTTGAAAAGGGGGAATATGATAAAGCGCTCAGGAAGTTTGAAGAACTCGTTATCTATTACCCTGAAAGTCCGTTTGCAGAAGAAGCTCTCTATCTTACAGGGGTTACCTACCTTCAAAGGGATGATTACAGTCTTGCCATTGGTTCTTTTAATCAAATCTTGAACATGAAGAAAGGCGTGTTTGCAGATGATGCATGCTATATGATTGTTGAATCGTACTACAAGAAAAAGGATTATGATAATCTTCTTGATCATGCGAGAAATTTTCTAACAAATTTCCCCGGGAGCGCTTATCTTCCGAAAACCCTCCTTCTTATGGGGAATGTGTACCTGCAGAGGGAGGAATATGCTGAGTCTGCAAAGATACTCAAAAAGGCACGTGCTTCTGCGCGGAAGCGGGAGGATAAGAACAGTATTGACGAGAAGTATGCAGTGGTTCTCATTAAAATGGGTAACATTGAAGAAGGTCTTTCAATTCTGAAGGACCTCTCTGAAAGAACCATACTGCAGGAAAGAACCGCGACTCTGAGTTTTGAGATTGTGAATGCTTATATTCAGGAAATAAATTTTGACAGGGCATTAAAGGAATTAGACAATTTTATTTCTTTGTACCCGTCCGGACGGTATGCTGCTGAGGCATTTTATAGAAAGGGGATTATTTATGAAGAGAACCTGGGTGATGCAGAAAATGCTATAGCAGCGTATGATAATGCATTAAAATTGAATCCAGCAGATGAGATCAGATCAAAAGCAACAAAGAAAACAACGGTTCTTAAGGAGATTGCTCAATACCGAAAAATAATAGCCAATCCAGACAGCAGTACAGACCTTTCCAAAATTCATTTTCTACTTGCAGAAACATATCTCTTTGGCAAGGCAAATGCTGATACTGCAATAATTGAGTACAAAACTGTTCTGGATAATTATTCTTTGGGTCCACTTGCACCCAGAGCTGCAATGGCTCTTGCATGGATACACGAATATGATAAGCAGGATACAAGCGATGCACTTGAAATGTATAAACTAATTATTGAGAATTTTCCTTTAACGGAATATTCGCGTTCAGCAGAAGAAGCGCTCAAAAGGTTGATGCCAGATAAGCAAGAAGAGGAAGATACGGAGGAAGAAGGAGGAACAGAAGCAGAAACATCCGGAGAAGAAAAGGAAGCTCCTGAACAGAATGAAACAGGTAAGCACAAGAATGAGTAAAGTGCGAGATTATCGGGCAGTTGTATTGAGTAATCGAGCTATAGATGATATGGTTTTTCTTATGGAACTGTTTCTTCCTGATTTTGATGTTCCCGTAATCCCGGGGCAGTTTGTTATGATACAGATAGATGAGTCATACGATCCGTTTCTCAGAAGACCATACAGTATTTTCGAATGCGAGAACGCTACAATGAAGATACTGCTCAAGGTGGTTGGTAGAGGTTCCGAAATAATATCAAGAAAGACAGAAAATGACAAAATTAACATTTTAGGTCCTCTTGGCACAGGATTCACCGATGATGAAAAAAGGTATCCTGTGCTTGTTGCTGGTGGTATGGGAATAGTGCCGCTCTGGTTTCTTGCAACGAGAATGAAGCAAAAGGGTATGGATTTTTCGCTGGTGTTTGGTGAGTTGACAGCATCAACCCTTGGCGAGGAGATTGGAAAAACCTTTCAAGAAAAAGTTCTTTTTGTAACCGATGATGGGACACGGGGAGCAAAGGCTACAGTATCCGATGCTCTTCCATCAATTGTTGACAGTATTTCCCATGAAATAATTTCCATATACAGTTGTGGTCCGAGCAGGATGATGCAAAAGGTAATTGCATTCGGAGAAAAGAGCGATATTCCGGTTTTTGTGTCCCTTGAAGCAAGAATGGCATGTGGCATTGGAGTATGTCTCGGTTGCAGTGTGCAAAGAAAAGGCGCAGATGGGTTTGTAACGGTTTGCAAAAAGGGACCGGTGTTTAAATCCGACAAGGTGGTGTTTTGAAGCTTGATTTATCAACAAAGATCGGCACCGTACTATTCAAGAATCCTGTTTTAGCTGCTTCCGGAACATCAGGGTATGGTGCCATATTGAACGATATTTTTGACGTTTCTCAGCTCGGGGGGATTATTACGAAGTCGATCACGGTGAAACCGCGAAAAGGCAATCCACCTCCGAGAATCATTGAAACTTCCTGTGGAATGCTCAATTCCATTGGGCTTGAGAATAGAGGAATTCAATATTTTCTCGATGAAAATCTTCCCCGGTTAAAAACATTTAAGACAAATGTTATTGCAAGTATTGCAGGAAATTCAGATGAAGAATACGCAATGCTTGCTGAGACACTGAATAAACAGGTGGACGCGATCGAAGTAAATATCTCATGTCCAAATGTTAAAGAAGGTGGAATGAGCTTTGGACAGGAATTGCATTCCACAAGAAAGGTAGTGGAAACCGTAAAGGCGGTTTCGTCAATTCCTATCATTGTGAAATTGACGCCCAATGTTACCAGAATTGAGGATTTTGCAAAAGTATGCGAGGAGAGCGGAGCTGATGCAATTTCGCTTGTCAATACGTATAAGGGGCTTTCTATTGATATTCGTAGCAGAAGATCAAATATTGGTGCATTTACAGGGGGTTTATCCGGTCCTGCAATTAAACCTCTTGCGCTGTATGCAGTGTGGAAAACCGCAAAGACAGTAGGTATCCCTGTTATAGGCTGTGGGGGGGTTATGAACTACGTGGATGCAATAGAGTTCTTTATGGCAGGTGCTTCGTTTATTGAGATTGGTTCTGCCACTTTCCGTGAACCGGATGCTTCATTAAAGATACTCAGGGGAATCAAACAGTTTCTGGAGGATGAAAATATTTGTTGCCTGAATGATATAAAAGGAGTGATACATGAATGCTAAAATTGTATTCGTGTTGATTGTTTGCATCTTTCTTTCCTCATGTGCTCCTTCGAGAAGATTTACCGGAAAGACAGGTAAAGTATCGGCAAAATCTTATGGGACACTTATTGGGTATGCTACCTATTACGGACCGGGATTTCACGGGAATAAAACTGCGTCTGGAGAAGTCTTCGATATGTATAAGATGACATGTGCACACAGAACCTTGCCGTTTGGCACGATACTGCTTGTTACCAATTTATCGAACAGTAAAAGTGTACAGGTCAGAGTCAATGATAGGGGACCGTTTGTGAAGAATGTTATAATAGACCTTTCGCTTGGCTCTGCGAAGAAAATTGATCTTGATGGCAAGGAGATGGTTGAAGTAAAGATAATGAAGTAGTTGCAAAGTGATGCTACAGATGGAGAATAGAGGAGGCAGATAAGGAGGTACCATGCGCATAAAACCAGAAGAGCGACTTATTGTACCGCTAGATGTAATGACATTGCAATCAGCGAAGAAATTATTGGATACATTAAGTCCTGCTGTAAAGTTTTTCAAGATTGGTTGCATGCTTTTTACTGCCAGTGGACCAGCAGCAGTTGATGAAGTAAAGAAGAGAGGATGCAAAGTATTTCTGGACCTGAAATACTTTGATATCCCTTCTGTTGTTGCAAAAAGCGTTCAATCACTGGTTAGGATGGACGTTGATATTTTTACCATTCATACCCTTGGTGGATTTGAATTAATGGAGAGTGTCGTTAAGGTGCTCTGGAATGAAAAAACGAAACCAATCGTTCTCGGTGTAACCATTCTAACAAGTATTAACGAGGCATTTCTCCGTGATGTGCTTGGCACTTCAGATATTAGCCTTGAGGAAGAGGTGCGAAGATTGGCAGAGATGGCAAGGAGCGCTGGAGTGGATGGAGTTGTTAGCTCTGCTTTTGAGATAGAGCACATCAAAAGTATCTGTGGGGAAAACTTCGTGGTACTTACTCCTGGTATACGTCCAAAAGGGGCTGAAAAGTTTGACCAGAAGAGGGTATTAACACCAAAGGAAGCGATACAGAAAGGTGCAGACTATATTGTTGTTGGAAGGCCAATAATTAATGCTCCTGAGCCCTTAAAGGTTGCTGAGAGCATTATTGAAGAGATAAGAACAGCTTCCAAAGAGAAGAATGTTTGAACCAATATTAATTTGATCAAAAGGGATCCATATACGCAGGTGTATGTATACGTATACATGAGCATTATACCAGGAAGGTGAAAATGAACGAAATAGTTGAAAAACTACTCATTAATGGTGGAGTAACACTTGAAGGTCATTTCCTTCTGACATCTGGATTACACAGTGGCTTGTACTTTGAGAAATTCAAAATTCTTGAGAACCCCAGGATTACTTCACTCCTCTGTTCAAAAATTGCATTTCATTACGCAGCAATACAAATAGACAAGGTAATTGGGCCCACTACAGGTGGAATCATTCTTGCATATGAAATTGCAAAGCAGATCGATGCTCTTACAGGAATTGCCGAGGAGGAAGAGAAAGGGAAAAGAGTGATTAAACGTGGTTCTGGCGTGAAAAAGGGTGAAAAAATCCTGGTGGTAGATGATGTTCTGACAACAGGTGGTTCACTTAAGGCTACGATCGATGCGGTGCTGGCAAGTGACGGTGTGATCGTTGGGGTTGCTGTGCTCATAGATAGAAGTGTGAAACCTCTTAATATTGATTATCCGTTTTATGCTGTATATCAAAAATCCGTTGAGAACTATGAACCGGATGAATGTCCTCTCTGTAAACAAAATATATTGTTAACCAGGCGGGGAGGCAAAAAGAAGATAAAAAACTGATTATTGAAGAAAGAAAACAGGGGGTATAATGAGCGGTCATTCAAAGTGGAGCACTATACGGAGAAAGAAGGAAAAGATTGATGCGAAACGGGGACGTATCTTCACCCGGTTAATAAAGGAAATTACCATTGCAGCAAGAGAAGGTGGTGGTGATGCGGATGCAAATCCCCGTCTCAGAGCAGCAATCGCCACTGCAAAAGCAGAAAATATGCCCAATGATAACATTGAGAGGGCTGTAAAGAAGGGTACCGGAGAACTTCCAGGAGTAAGTTATGAAGAAACGCATTTTGAATGTTATGGACCTGATGGTGTTGCGATTCTCATCGAAGTATTGACAGATAACAAGAACAGAACCACCGCGGAAATAAGACATATACTTACCAAGCATGGAGGGAGTATGGGGGAGACAGGTTCGGTTATCTGGATGTTCCATCAGAAAGGTCTTATTCACGTTGAAAAGGATGATGTGGATGAAGATAAGCTCCTGGAAATTTCTCTGGATGGCGGAGCAGAGGATGTTTCGCTCCAGACTGATATTTATGAAATTACCACCGAACCATCACATTTCGAGGAAGTAAAGAAATTGCTGGAGAAAGCGAAGTACAAAATTCTCAGGGCAGAAATGACAAAGGCTCCACAATCAACCATTCGCGTTAAGGATGCAAAAAGTGCCGATAAGATAATCGGGTTGATGGAAGATCTTGAAGAACATGAAGATATTCAGCATGTATATGCTAATTTTGACATCACTGACGAAATACTCGATAGCATTTCGTAGGACCACAAATGTATTAACGAATAATGCTCAAGGGAATTATTTTTGATCTTGATGGAACCCTGGTGAATTCTCATTATGATTGGAAGCTCATAAGAACAAAAATTGGTGTCGTCGATATTCCGATTCTTTCCTATATTAACGGTCTCAACAGAACATTAAAGAAACGTGCATTGAGGATTCTTGAATCATTTGAGAAAAGTGCAACAGAGAATGCTCTGCTAAACAAAGGTGTGCCAGCATTGTTTTCGTATCTTTCAAAGAAAGGGATCAGAAGAGCGATTGTTACTAATAACTCCAGAAAGAGTGTCAAGTACTTGCTCAGGAAATGGAATCTTGTTTTCGATACCATTGTAACGAGAGATGATGGTATATGGAAACCTTCTGGGAAACCCCTGGAATTAGCACTCGAGCGGTTGGGGCTCAGAAAGGAAGAAATCGTGTTTGTTGGCGATAGTAATCCAGATAGAATAGCTGCGGAAGCTGCAGGTATCCGATTTATTTCAATTAATGATGCAGCGGGAATCGAAGCAATCTATTCCCTCATCGAAGATGATAATTACCTAATGACCCTGTAATCACTGTTATGCTTTCCGTACTATTGTTACTTATTGTAGTCATTGTTATTGTTGTGCTCATTAAATTTCGTCTGGATATCGGTGCTGTGCTTTTTATCGGTTCAGTGCTGACATCGGTACTTTTTCGAATCGGTTTTAAAGGATTTTTCGTTACCCTATTCAAAACGGTTATCAGCTCTGACACACTTACACTTGTAGGAACCGTTATGCTCATTATGTATTTTGGCGCATTGCTTGAGAAGCGCGGTGACCTCTCAAGGATGGTTGACGCCCTGCGATCACTTATTCAGGATAGTCGGCTTACCATGGTCATTCCTTCAACAATTATGGGATTACTGCCAATGCCAGGTGGTGCATTGATATCTGCGCCAATGCTGAAAGAAAGCGCACGTGGATTTAACCTGAGTTCGGAAAATAAAACATTCCTTAACTACTGGTTCAGGCATATATGGGAATATTTCTGGCCGCTCTATCCTGGTCTCATTGTTGCATCAACGATAACAGCGGTTCCCATTTTCGTTCTTGCTCGTTTTCAGTTTCCACTAACACTTGTAGCTATCCTTGCCGGGCTTATTTTTGGACTACGAAGGATACCGTATAAGCCTCCTGCTTTTGCATTAAAGAAAGTACTTGCTTTGAAGAACCTTTTTCAGTCAATCTGGCATATTCTCATCATTGTTATACTTGTTCTTGGTGCTAAGATTATGGTTCTGCACGTTGTGGGAGGAATTTCCCTTCTTGTAACATTGCTGACGAGAATTAAAAAGCAGGATTGGAAAGAAATTATTAAAAATGCAGTTACCCTTAAGACAATTCTCCTGCTTTTCTCAGTTATGTTCTTTAAGGCTGTGCTTATCAACACTGGTGCAATTGACTCACTCAGGATCGTTCTGAGCCCTGAAGGTATTTCGTTATGGTTCTTGCTCTTCATTGCCCCGTTTCTTGTTGGATTCCTTACGGGAGTGAATCATGCGTATGTTGGTGTTGCATTCCCTATCTTGCTTCCCTTTTTTCTTGTGCATGGAGTTAATCTAGCTTACATAATGTTTGCCTATGCAAGTGGTTTTGCGGGAATACTCCTCTCTCCTGTTCATCTGTGCCTGGTACTAACCAAGGAATATTATAAAGCGGGTTTCAATCAAATATATAAGATTCTCATTCCACCGGTACTTTTTGTCTGGTTGTTTTCGCTGATTATGTTTTTTCTTTATAAATAGTGAAGAACTAAATTTTTGATTATTTGTAGTTGACTATAGATTGTGGTTATGGATACATGAGGGGAGGATTTTGAATGGAAACAATAATCGTTCATTGCGGGGCAGGGACTTTGAGGGATATGGGGGGGAGGAAGGCTGCTGTTATAGATTCAGTTGAAGCAGGATATGCAGTTCTTGAAAGAGGTGGTTCAGCGCTGGATGCAGCAATTCAAGCGACCATAATACTTGAAGACAGTCCCTATTCCAATGCAGGAAGGGGTTCAGGACTAAACCTTGAGGGGGAAGTTGAAATGGATGCATCCATTATGACCGATGATTTGAGATGTGGTGCGGTGGCATGCATCAAGAATATAAGGAATCCGATAATTGTTGCACGGTATGTTATGGAAGAAACAGATCATGTTATCCTTGCAGGAAAGGGGGCACAGAGGTTTGCAAAAATACTGGGAATAAAGCGATACAATCCAATTACTGCTCGAAGTAAGGAACTATATAATAAATTTTTGAAAAAGGTAAAGCAGGGAAAAGGAACTCAATACTTCCCCCATCTTCCCGATTACATTAAACATTACAATGCAGACACGGTCGGGGCCATTGCTATGGATTGCAAAGGAAGAATAGCAGTTACCAATTCAACAGCCGGGATTATGCTCAAATTGCCCGGTCGTGTGGGTGATACTCCCGTTTTCGGTGCAGGATTGTTTGCTGATAGGGCTGGTGGTGTGAGCGCAACAGGACATGGGGAGGGTATTATTCGTTTATGTCTTTCGAAAGTTGCCGTTGATTCTATGAAAACAAACACCGCGCAGCAAAGTGTTTCATATGCGATCAGAAAGGCAAAAAAACACAAAATAAGGTGTGGTTTGATCGCTATTGATCGGAGAGGAAGGATTGGTTCAGCACATACCGTTGATGCAATGCCCACTGCATACATCACCAAAGGTACTCTGACGTATAAAGAGTAAGTTTAAAGGAATATTTTTTCCTCTTATCGGTAATTCATTATAGAAGAATTGATGGAACACCCTTGGTGCTGGTACGTCATTTTTAGTGAGAATTCTGGTAATTGAATGCGGCAGCACATAATGAGAAGAGTGGTGAGAAATTATATGAAAAAACAGAGGAGAATTCTTTGGATTGGTGAACCTAAGAAAGGAGGGGTAATGAAATATAAAAAACAGCATACAAGAGCGATTGTTTTTCTTCTGGCAGCTTTTTTTCTGATGGTATTCCTTGTTCATGACGTAAATCCTCAAAATGCTATAAAGGATCAACAGGGAATTATTCTTTCTCCTGCATTAGAAGAGAAGGTATTTCCGCAGGATGGTAAAAGATTTGAGCCAGAGCACTTTATCACTGACAATGGCATGAAAGGATGGAAGGTTCATATTCCTGAAAACAGACCGCTACCAACACCATGTATTTGGGAAGGCCTTCTTTTTACTGGTGGTGGATTTGGTAGTTTCGAGTTCTACTGCCTGGACGCCAAGACGGGAAAAAAGGTCTGGCAATTTCATACAGGAGATGATGGACCCACGGCAGCCGTTGCTGACAAAGGTTACGTTGTTTTTAATACCGAGAGCTGTATTATTTACGTTCTTAAGGCTAAAACGGGGAAACTTGTATGGGAAAAATGGCTTGGTGATCCCCTGATGAGCCAGCCGGCTATTGCTAACGGCAGGGTATACATGGCGTATCCGGGACAGGATGGAAACCACTATCTGGCATGCATGAATCTTGAGGATGGAAAAGATTTGTGGAAAACGAAGATAATTGGTGATCTCATTACCGCTCCCATCATATACGATGGTTCTGTTTACATTACAACACTTGAAGGAACCCTCTACAGATACAGTGCAAAAAGTGGTGAACTTTTCTGGGCGGAAAAGAAGAATGCAACAAGTGCGCCGTGGATATGGAAGGGCAAGGTATTTGTGAGCTTACGAGAGGAAGAAGATGCTCCTGATGGCGAAGGAAAGCAGCAATACGAAGGGATGGTAAATCTCGATGTTAAGGATGGAAGACAATTGAATGATACGTTATGGTCTCGGCAGGAAGCTGATTACCTTTCCTACGAAACGTCGTCACGGTATGCTGAAGAGCAGAAGGCATTGGATGCGAGTGTTGGATTTAGCACAGCACCTGCTGCTGCAAAATTGGGTCAGGCTCAGTCAAATATTGGTACGGCAACGGTTTCGGGAGTGTGGGCGTATCAAGGTTCACGACCTGCTATCCTTAAAGGTAGAAATTACAACGCAATGGGAGATGTTTTGCGTTCTATTGATGCAAAAACAGGAGAGGTTTTATGGGAGAAAAAATACTCCTATGAGGATGACAATGTTGGAGGGAGACCGCTAACACCGCCGTCTGTTGTTAACGGTAAACTGTTTATTGGCTCAATAATAGGTGATATCATTTGCTATGATGCTGATAATGGGAAGGTTCTCTGGAAACATAATGTTGGAGAACCGATACGTTTTCAACCATCCATTGCAAATGGAAGAGTTTATTTTGCTACCGATTACGGAAATATTTATTGTGTAGAAACTGGTGACAGCAAGGATGACGGATGGAATATGTGGGGAGGAAATGCAGAGCATAACGGACTGGTGGAATAGAAACAACCGAAATCAGGAAATCGGAAATTGAAAAGTCCTCATGGAATTTTCCCGGTGTTCCGGTTTTCTGGAATTTTCAATCGGTTATTTATTTTCCCGCAGGGGATATTTTGATAGAGGTGTGTAAATTGCACCATCAGGTTTCAGGTCACTCTTGAAGAGTGTAATCTTATTCACCATAAATTCGTCTGTTTCAAACGAGATTGATTCAATTACTTTCTGAAGCGAGGAGAGGTCAGAGATAAACTTGATTCTTCCAAATGTTATATGGGGTGAAAATTTTTTCTTATCTTTAGGATGCAGAAAACCGAGAGCATCAATTACATCATTCGCAATGTGCGTAATTGGCTCTTTTACTTCAGGTACAACACCAACCCACAAAACACGCGGTCTTTTCATTTGAGGGAAAACTCCGACACCCTGGAGGGTCATAGTAAAGGTTTGGTGTTTTTTTGAAACAAGCTGTAATCTTTCCTTTACCTGTTCAATAACATCTTCAACAATTTCACCAAGAAAGGCAAGTGTAATATGAATATTCTCCTTTTTTACCCACCGTATCTTCGCATAATGTGATGAAATGTTTTCTTTCAGGGAAAACACTTCCTTTTGGATATTTTCCGGAACTTCAAGAGCAATAAACGTTCGCATCTCCCCGCCTCCTCCATTTCTCACATTCTTCGTTTCTCGCAAAGAAATTATATGTTAGTGTTCTGTCAGAAAATAGCTTTACAGTACTTGTCATTCTGGGCATAAAGGTCATGAAATGTTGTTATT
>SOKD01000102.1 GCA_004376305.1 Candidatus Cloacimonadota bacterium
AAGCCGTGTTGGAGGATTACCCCATGCATTGTAAAGCCGGACAATCTCACCTCTACCGTTCTTTACACGAAGCTGCCATTTTTTAATCGGTGCTCTTGTCGCAACATTGAGATTCATCCACACGATATTGTCATCTCCACCTGCAAGAGGTGAAAATATCGATTTATTGGGAATAACCTTTGCCCGGAAACCACCAAAATTCATCACGAGAGAAACCGTATGAGTCGGTTGCAGAAGTCCGTTCGATTGATAGTGATTGCTAAAAGCATAATCCACACCAATCGACCATAACTCTGCATCTTTTCTAACACCAAGACCCACATTCAAGTGGTTAACATCAACTCCGGCTCTGAGGATAATCGGCCACCAGGGGCGATATTCAATGCCCTCGTAAAATCGCGGACTCTGGTATTCACTCCATCCGAGGTCTGATGCAAGAACAAGTCTTCTATCGAGCAGTTTAAGGGACATTCCTGCTCTTAAATTGAGCGGATAGATATCCCGCTCAGATTCCATGAGGATACTTGGCTTAACTGCGTTCTGGAAGTTAACACCGATCGAGAAGACATTATCAGGAAAAAGAAAAAAGCCAATATCAGCACCGTGTCCCATTGCACCCCAATGTGAAATCTTGTGGTAAATGAGCTTATAATTTATGCCCACCGAAAGGAATCGCGCTATCTGCTTGGACATCGTAAGCAGCAAAGCAAACTCATTCTCCCCAAACTCGCCCACTTTGCTGTTAGCTGGCGTAATGTCCTCAATATCCGGTGTCCTCACCATCATAATGGTGGCACCAAAGGTTCCATACGTACTTGTCGGATGCGCATATGCAAGATAATCAAAGGTCGTTCCCTCAAAAAGAATGCCATGCTGAAACGTGAGTTCTTTCGGGTCTATCTGATCCAACCCTCCAGGATTGAAATAGCCTGCATTAGCATCATCCGCAAGTCCTGAAAAAGCTCTTCCCATACCAATTACCCGAGCGCTCACACCATATTCAAGAAATGCACCCGGTAATCCCCCATCATCCCACTCCATCGCATAACAGACAATTGAACAAAAAATCACGAAAAAGACTGAAAATTTCACTATCTTCATCCTCTTCTCCTTTGCTCTACTTTACAACAGCAATCCATCTTCTATAATCATGTACAATCTCTGTCCTGTTGGTTGCTCGTATTGCCAAGAGATATGCACCATTTGCTACGTAAGTACCCTTACCATTTCTTCCATCCCATGTAAGGTAGTTCGGTCCGGTCGGTCTTGCTGCTTTCGGCCATTCTCTCACCAGGTTACCGAACCTATCGTATATGGAAACAACCACATCGCAAGGACTTGTGAGCCAGTAATAGATCGTGGTCGTTCTGTAATCATGGCCAAAAGGATTGGGAAAGTTTGTCACTTCTCGTCCACCGGGGGCAACCGTGGGTATGACATGAATGGGATCGACATTAGTTCTTGGTTCGGTTCGTCGCTGAGGATCAGCAGGGGAAACGCGCAAATAGAGGTCTTCAGCCTGGTCTGTGGTGTACTGTACGGTCGGCTCAACCATCCCTGAGGTCAAACTTCTTGTAACGGTGTCACTTGGAGCGAGGGAACCTGAGCCCGTGTATACGTAGATGATAACATTATGGTCATCATCGGTTATTCGGTTCCCGATTTCATCCATATAGTAAATATGCAGATGAATATCCGAACCCGACACAATTGTCTCATTTTCCTCATCAGCAACCAATATATATCGCGCACCGGCTACATAAATCGGGGTCGCATACTTCGTGACTTTCAAAGAATCATCAATGTCCGCACCCTGTAAAAAGAGCCAATCGCTCACGTTCGATGTAATGGTAAAGGTTGCGGTACCACCTGTAAGAACGGATGTGTCAGCAATTGAAGATGCACCAATGGAACCAAAGACTCTAACGCTATCCTGAGGCGGACCACTTTGAATGGGATTCCAGCAATTATCTACAGCGTATAGCATAACATCAAATGGTGTTCCCGCCATCTGCCAGTCTGCAGTATCGGGTGTTGCCCCTGGCAGCAGTATTGTGTTCGTGATGGTATCACCGGCAAGCACTGTCTGATTGGGGGCAATAAGAAGAAGCCGATCATAGGGACCGGGTTGCACCGCAAAACGGGTCGTTGTATCAGCCATCAAAGCAGTATCGCTGGTTATGTGAGAAGCAAAAATATGGTAGTAGGTAGAAGGAACGATTATATCGCACGCTGTCCTGAGATTACAGGAAAATTGCCCCGCTCCGTTCGCTACAGGAGTATCGGTAGGGAGGATAGGAAAGGGATTATCTGATGCAAAGTGAATGGTATCATTCCCGAATCCAACAGGATTCCACCAATAATCTGTTATATAAATATCTACCATGAAAGAAACTCCTGCCGTTTGAAAATCAGGTTGTCCTGTCCTTCCCCTTGGCAGTCGCCCGGGATCGGGTGTTTCTCCCGGCAAGAGGGCTTGAATCCTTTCCGGTATATTTGCATTCACTGCAAATGGATTACTATAGAAACGATCACTTGAAACCAAGTAAACGCTTAAACTACAAGGATTTTGTGCTCTGTATACGGTAACATAGCCATTCCCATAGCCGTTCTGGATAAGAATTTGTGCAGGTGTCATGTAAGCTTGACCACCGGGATGCAAATCAATGTATATCCAGTTTGTGAAAGTCGAATCAGAGCATGAAATAAAAATTTCACAACTATCCCCAACTGTCTGTGGAGACGGAATAATACTATCAAATTGAAATGTTAACTGTCCGGATAACAAAATTGGAAAAAGCAATAGGGTGAGGAAGGGGATTATTCTCTTCATTAAACTCCTCCTTTCATGTAAAGACAAAGTCTACCATTATATTCTATAACCGTCAAGAAAAAAATGTGTTATGCCGGACAAAAATTAGAAAAGCAACTTTGGAAGTCCGGCGGTCTATAAAAGCATAGACCCGTAACTCTGCGCCACCAAATCGCTCGGGTTTTGCCTTTTTCAAAGTCGCTGCAGGTAGTGTAATGAATTTAATACTCTCTGTCAAGAAAAAAACGAGTTTTTTTAATGCTAATAAACAGAACAAGAAAATTAACAATAAATTTCAATCACAGAAAGACACAGAAGAGAATAGAATTGATTGAGGGGTATCTTTAGTACATCCCGTCCATTCGATACTCAGCAACATCAAACCAATATCCAGACTTGGAGAGATAATCAAGCTGAGCCTGGAGAAGATCATAGTGGTACTCCTCTTCCTCTTTAATTGTGTTCAGAATTTTTACTGCAAGATGATCAAGAGTAGCTTCTGCCGCTTTTCTGTAATGTTCAATGGACTTTCGTTCACTTTCCATCCCTATCCGCAATGCATCCAGATCACTCTGATTGACATTTCCCTTCTTCTCTACTTCTCCATCAAATACCGGAACTTTTCCTATATTCGGACTTCTTTCAGCCAGTCCTTTCCATTCAGAAGAGCCTGTAATCGTATCAAACATCTTCTGAAATGTTTTCTGATGAACAGCTTCATCCTGAGCAAGTTTCTCAAACATTTTCTTTCCAAGTTCGTTATCAGTTTTTGAAGTTGCTTCTTCATAAAATTTTTGTCCCTCGATCTCCATCTGGATTGCCACCTTGATAGCATCTATAACAACCGGGCTCAACTCACTCATTATCTCTCCTTTTTTAATGTGCTGTATCGTATTTCTTACTACCTTCCC
>SOKD01000232.1 GCA_004376305.1 Candidatus Cloacimonadota bacterium
AATATTGCATAATAAAGTGCCTTCTTTGTCAGTAGATTTTTCGGTTGCTTATCGGTTTCCAGTTCGGATATTCCTGTAATTCTTCCCAGCGCCTCTTTGTCGCCACCTAATGCCTTCTCCACCAACTCCTCCATTTCTCTCTGCTTCTTCTCGCCGGATATCTTTGCCAAAATGGTACAGGGAATAGATAGAATTAATAAAAACAGCAAAGCAAACATAGTTTTTCTACACATTTTGAGACTCCCTTCTTATAATTGCTGTATCATACGTACTGCTGTTCATTATATGCCAAATTGACTGTACGGTCAAGTGAATTAGTAAATAGAAAACAAATGCTACGTCGTAGAATTTTAAGATACGGTATTTCTCCTGATGAAAATGTTCCTGAATGTGTAGTCAGAAATTCTGTTGATAGCCCGAACAAGTATAAGCATTATAAGAAGCGTGAACAGTATTCTTCCCAACAAAATACCTGTTAATGAAGCACCCATTGCAAGCATCAAAAGCGTATCCTCAATTAAACTGTGCGATAAACCCATGAGACACAACGATAGAAATATATCTCTTTTGCTTATCACTCCAGAGTGAGCCTCATTAATTATGAGTCCTCCACCATAGGAAATCCCGAGTGTAAGACCAATAATTGCTAATGGTGCTGCAGCTTTGCTCATTCCCAATATCCTCAGTAAGGGATTAAGCAGTTTGTTGAGTCGATCAATTATACCAAAGTATTTTAGGATTCTTATCAATGATATAAGAACAAAGATAATTATAAATATTAACCCATAGTTTCTGAGTTGTCCAAGAATCCACGACACAAGCGCGGGATCTTCCTCCCCTGGTTTCCACAATATCAGAGCAGGCAATTGCAATAGGTGATATGAAAGATAGATGTGATGCAAAATCAACCCCAGTATAAAAGCTGCGCAAATGCGCAATGTCAGCATGAACCATAGTCGGATTCCCGCTTGCTGGGCAATGCGTAGTTCTACCGGCAAGGAATGCGCAATCAGTATCATCGTTGTTAAGACAGTTACCTGGGCAATGGTAAATGGCGACTTCGTTGCAAGGGAAAAGAAGACTACCAGGCCTCCATAAATATTGGTAACCATGGCTGTAGCCCAGATGAGTCCTGATTCTCCCGGAAGTCCAACAATTCTCATTACGGGCGACAGAAATCGACCAACAATTTCTATGAGACCTAATTCCTTCAGTATTTTCACGACTATGCTGATTGGAATTATTATTTTAAGAAGGGTGAAAACAGTAAAGAAAACCTCTTTAAAAATACTTTTAACTTCCGTCCCTATTTTTCTCAGTTTCATAGTAATATGTATTCGGGAAATAAAACAATCCGCTTAAAATATTCTCAGACCAGCTATTTTCTGGAAATCGTAGTGAAAGGTTGCCCTGGTTCCGTTTACCACATTGACAACAAAAAGCTTAGCGTAGTAATCGCCCTGCACCTTTATCGCATAGTAATTGGCTTCAACCACAAGTGAAGAATTAATATAACCAATTGCAGGTGCCTCAAAGAAATTATTTGGTCCCATTATAAAAATTCCTGTGCTCTTGTTTCCTTCATACGGTGATTGATCGCCACTGGTAAAATCAAACACGGCTGTGCTATCATTCAAATAAAAATCCACCGAATCCTTATTCATCTCATTGCAGTCGTACACTGAACCAGTACCTGTTGTTGTCACCCATCCAAATCCTGCTGCTTCTGTTGGATGACTCCAAACATACAGATGAATATCAAAAGTAGCCATGAAAGGTCTTGTACTGATTTGTGCAGGTTTACTTCTCTCTTCTCCTCGATATGTTGAAACAAAATATGTTCCTGTTAATCCAGGAATGTCATCATGGTATACAATTTCATCGTCATTGAGCAGAAAGGTGTCTCCGTCAGGAACAATTATTTCGTATCCATCTATATTGCTCATCTGATCCCAGGAAAGAACAATGCCATCTCCCTCAGTATCCGCACTTATTTGAATATTTGCAGGAATCGGCAGACTATCCCATATGGCAAATTCCCATATTGGACTCTGCGTTGTATTGTTATGTCTATCTCGAGCAACTATTTTCCAGTAATAGGTCGTATTATAGGAAAGCAGGCCGGGATCGTAACTTTCTTCGGACTGATTATTGGCAACATAATGCGGAGGAGAAGTTTTTCCAAAATAGACATAGTATGTCACGGTATCACCATCGGGATCACCACCCGTCCACTCTAAAATAGAATATGGTGACTGGTTTACGGATCCGTTGGAAGGAAAAGGAGATGATGGAACATAGGGCGGATTATTACCAGTTGTAAATGACCATATGTTCCCTTGCACCTCAACATAATGATTATCTCTTGAGATGATCTTCCAGTAGTACGTGGTAAAAGTGTCAAGTGTACCTGGATCGTACTCCGGTAGCGCTTCTTTGGTCGTATCAAGATCGGGTGTTTGGTCGGTTCCAAAGTACTCATCATAGATGACCGGATCACCATCTGGATCTCCTCCGATCCACCGCAATTCTTCATTTACAGGTTGCTCAACTGAGCTATCCAGTGGCTCGGGATCATGAGGTTTGTACGGTGCCCTGTTATCCGGCCCGGTGGTCTTTCTACATCCAAAGAGCAATACAAGCATACAAAACGGTATCAATTTCTTCCATATCATTACACCCCCTCTGCAAAGTTCCCAAATTATAGCACAAAATGGGCTTTATGCAAGCATTTTACGAATAGATCAATCACTACATTTTTAACACCTTTTCAGCGGTAAGTCAAGCTTGTCTTGTGGAATAAACCACTTGACAGTCGCAATTATTCATTATAATGTAATTCGTTATTTTACTCTCATAATCTATTTGAGGAGTAATGATGAAAAATGGTAATGATGAAACCGCAAAACACGATTTTATAAGAGACGCCATTCGAGAAAACATACAGGCAAACAAATATGAAGGACGGGTTCATACACGATTCCCTCCCGAGCCAAATGGTTATCTTCATATTGGACATGCTAAATCACTCTGTCTTAACTTCGGAGTTGCCGAAGAATTTGGTGGTCTGTGCAATCTCAGGTTCGATGATTCGAATCCAGCAAAGGAAAAAAAAGAATTTGTGGATTCTATTAAAAACGATATCAAGTGGCTTGGATACAATTGGGGTGACCGCGAATATTACGCTTCGGATTACTTTAAACAACTTTACGAATGGGGAGTTCAACTGATCAAAGATGATAAGGCATACATCGACGACCTGAGTGCTGACAAAATACGAGTATACCGTGGCACACTGACAAAGCCCGGAAGGGAAAGTCCGTACCGTAAGCGGAGTATCGAAGAAAATTTGGATCTATTCGCAAAGATGAAAGCGGGTGAATTTCCAGATGGCTCAAAAGTCCTTCGAGCAAAAGTTGACATGGCATCCCCGAATATCAACATGCGTGACCCGGTGATGTACCGAATTTTGCGCAAACCACACCATCGCCAGGGTGACACGTGGTGCATTTATCCAACGTACGACTTTACACACGGTCAATCAGATTCCATCGAGGGAATCACACATTCACTCTGCTCGATTGAATTCGAAGACCATCGTCCATTGTATGATTGGTTCCTTGAACAATTACGCGTTTTCCATCCACAACAAATAGAGTTTGCTCGAGAGCTTTTTGTGTTTGCGTCCATTTTCAAAATCCAAATATCTCTT
>SOKD01000265.1 GCA_004376305.1 Candidatus Cloacimonadota bacterium
TGATCTCTACATTGGTGGTTTTGAACACGCAGCAGGGCATCTCATTTATTTCCGGTTTATCACCCTGTTTCTTCATGACCATGGATTTCTAACAGTACAGGAGCCAGCTGTCAAACTTTTCAATCACGGAATGGTTCTTGATGAGCATGGAGATGTAATGAGTAAATCAAAAGGCAACGCTGTCTCACCGCGCGACCTGATCGATGCAAATGGTATCGATGTTGCTCGTATTGCCGTACTGTTTTTTGCTCCTCCCGGTCGCGAAATTCGGTGGCATAAGAAGGGACTCAAAGGAGCGCAAAGGTTCCTAACGCGGTTTGGGGCACTCGCAGGAGAGCATCTTGCAAACTACCATGGAATGGATGCCAATAAACTTCAACAGAAGGACTACCAGTTTTACCGCATTATCGAAGAAACTATCAGAAGCGTAACCATTGATATGGACCGTCTGGATTTCAACACCGCAATCGCCTCCCTTATGGAATTGCTCAATCATATGCAAGGTTTTGAACAGAAAGATGCACCAATCTTCCAGTACGCCATTAGAAAATTCAATCTTATGCTTGCACCATTCGCACCACATCTCGCTGAGGAGATTTTCAGCCGCTACGCCTCATCAGATTCTGTTTTCCATGAAACCTGGCCATCCTATGATGAAAACGCGATAAAGAAGGAAGAGGCAACTATTGTCATTCAAATCAATGGAAAGGTCCGTTCACGATTCATGGTCCATATCGGTACCGACGTTGAAGTGATAAAAAAAAGAGCTCTCGAAGATGAAAAAATAAAGAAATATCTCTCTAACAAAGAGATCAAAAAATTCATCTATATCAATGACAAAATCCTGAATATCGTCCTGTAGTGTAACTCAAACCGGATATGTATCATTTCAGGGGGCCTGTTCCCTTTATTCATGCCTGCAGATAATAGATAAAAACAGAAAATATCTATTTCATTACAAAAATTATTTTATGGTCTCTGCGGTTCTGTAACCTTTGTGATTAAAGGACTTTCCACTTTGTGAAATATTTCATTTTTCCCTTGACAAATAGCCCAATTTTCTTTATGTTATAGCGGTTATAACCTTTGAAGTACAACATTATGGTATTTTCAAAGGATTTTACAGTTCGATAGAAGTATCAGAGGAGAGAGAGCTGGAACGTGAGTTACGGTAATTCAAGATAAGAGAGGAGAATGAATAAACTAAAATCCGCTCTGGAAAAAGAAAATGCTTCTCTAATTCTTTCTGATATTTCTCCCGATGTCCATTCAATTTCCAAAATAGAGAGTTCGGCGTGTAAAATTGCATGTCCAGCGGGAGTCAAGGTTAAGGCGTATATCGGACTCATCGTAGCTGCTAAGTTCAAAGAAGCATTGGATCTTATTAAAGAAGATAATCCACTCCCGGGGATTTGCGGGAGAGTCTGCACCCATCCCTGTGAATCTGAATGTAATCGGACGAACGTTGACGAACCTGTCGGCATCTGTGCTCTGAAACGTTTTGTAGCAGACTGGGAACTCAAACGGAAAATCAGAAGAGATAAACCAATCAAGATCACAAAGAAACAAAAAATAGCAATAATTGGCTCCGGCCCTGCAGGTTTGACCTGCGCAAATGATCTTGTCAGAAGAGGATATCCCGTTACCGTATTCGAAAGATTATCTAAGCCAGGGGGAATGCTCAACTGGGGTATTCCATCATTCAGACTTCCAAGAGATATTATTGAGACTGAAATTAACGCAATTAAAGATCTCGGAGTTACTATCAAAACGAAAACAGAAGTAGGAAAAGATATAACATTCACTGAACTGAAGAAAAAGGGATTCAAGGCATTCTTTCTCGCTGTCGGAGCATACGAAGGTTTAAAATTGCGAATTCCCGGAGAAGAGGATTTCAAAGGATTCATTGACTGTATCGAATTTCTCAAAAGAGTTAACGGCGGTAACCGTAAAAAACCTGGAAAAAAAGTAATCGTAATAGGTGGAGGTAATTCTGCCATCGATTCAGCACGCACTGCACTCAGACTTGGCTGCAATGAAGTCAACATCGTGTACAGAAGATCCCGGAAAGAGATGCCTGCAAATAATGCTGAGATCGATGCAGCAGAGGAAGAGGGAATTAAAATCAGTTATTTAGCATCGCCGGTGAGGATTCTTGGTAACAAGGGAAAAGTAACCGGTATGGAATGTATCAAAATGAAACTTGGCAAACCCGACGAAAGTGGAAGAAGAAGACCGGAACCGATAAAAGGAACTGAATTCACTATTAAAGCAGACACCATAATTCCGGCAATCAGTCAACGCCCAGACCTATCTTTCCTCCCCAAATCTCATAAGTTCAAAATAACCCGATGGAATACATTTGAAGTGGATCCTGACACATTGGCAACCAATATATCTGGTTTCTTTGCTGGAGGAGATGGCGTTACTGGACCCAATACAGTTATCGATGCAATGGCTCAGGGACATACTGCTGCTGATTCTATCGACGCCTATCTGCAAACAGGTAAGATCAAAAAACCAAAGTCGAGAAAAGATGCTTACAGGGAGTGGAGTTTCAAAATGGAATTGGAAGGTGAAAAATCAATAAAAAGAACACCTCTTCCCCATCTGCCCATTAAATCAAGAATAAGAACGTTTGAAGAAGTCGATCTCTGCTTTAGCGAAGATCAAGCGATTGAGGAAGCAAAACGCTGTTTGCGTTGCGGTCCCTGCGGGGAATGCCAGGAATGTGCTCCCGAATGTAGAGGAAAACTTGTTGTTCTGCATGCTACCGAAGAAGGTCCAAAAGGTGTTGTAGAAATGCAGGACATCATTTTAAAGGGTCCATCTGATCCTGACAAATTGCCATGGGATGAACGTACGAACAAGGTGGTACTTGCCTGGAAAGACGAGAAGAAGAAAAAATACACCTTGTCTTTACAGATGGAACCAATAACCTGCTTTGTTGTGAAAGATCGCTGCAGGGGATGCGGAGAGTGCAAACGAGTCTGTCAGTATGATGCAATTTCGCTTGAATCGACTGAAGATGGAATCCTCTTTGCAGAAATTGACGAAACACTCTGCAAAGGGTGTAGCACCTGTACAGCAGTATGTAAAACCGGTGCAATTGAAGCAAGACATTACAGTCATAAATACGTGAAGAATCTCGTTGAGGACTGCCTGACGAAAGGATAAGAAAAGCGGAATGGATAAGAAAACGGCAGGGAAAAAGAAACAATTTAAGCCGAAGGTTCTTGCGTTTACGTGTCTGTGGTGTGGTGTAGGAAAAAATGAAACGAATCCCGTTGAGGTATTCTCTGATTTTAAGTTGATAAAACTCATGTGCTCAGGACGCATTAATACAGCTCTTGCTTTACAAACGTTTGAGAAGGGAGCGGACGGAATTATCGTTTTTGGTTGTCCGGAAGGGAAATGCCATTACTGTATTGGGAATCAAAATGCTCTTGAAGAAAAAAAAACAATCAAAGAAATGCTTACGATCCTTGGAATAAAACCAGAGAGGTTCAAGCTTGCCCTTGATGATTTCAGAGAAGATAATAAATTCGAAAGCGAAATTAGTAAATTTGTGAAAGAAATAAGAAGACTTGGTCCAAGTCCCATTAGTATAACTGAAAAAACATAAAAAGGTGAAAGAAATATGAAATTTTGGAGAAAACCACTGGATAAAGATGATATAAAGATCACCAAAGGCGATATTCACA
>SOKD01000384.1 GCA_004376305.1 Candidatus Cloacimonadota bacterium
GAAATAACCGCTTCCAGAAAAAGCTGATACTTTTAGATTAAACGAACAGAAGAGGGGCAAGGCAAACATATTCGCAATGTGTCGCATTGTCCCTTTTCCTTTCTCCGCTTCGCAGAATATTAGCGGAAAGGGTCCGTGAATCATGTCATTCTCAATCGGAATTGTGGGGCTTCCCAATGTTGGGAAGTCCACACTTTTTAATGCGCTTACTGGCGGTGAAGCTCACTGCTCTCATTTCCCCTTTTGTACCATTGATCCCAACAAAGCAATTGTTCCTGTTCCTGATGTTACCCTTGAAGCGATTGCTCGTTACATAACAACAAAGAAGACTACCCCGACAACACTTGAGGTCATTGATATAGCGGGGCTTATCGAGGGTTCTCACAAAGGTGAGGGGTTGGGTAATCAATTTCTTTCTCATGTCCAAAAGGTTGATGCAATTGCACATGTTGTGCGGTTGTTTGCCGACACTCATGTCAGTCATGTCGGGGAGGTTGATCCGGTGCGGGATGTTGAGATCGTGGAGATGGAACTTAGATTGAAGGATCTGGAGATACTGAGTAAGAGAAGAGCATCAATTGAGAAAAAGGCAAAGTCCGGAGATAAAGAACTCAGAAAAGAAGGTGATACACTTTCACTCCTGGAGAAGAAGATATCGGAGAATATCAGGATTTCTCTTGACGTTCTTTCAGAGAAAGAGAGAAAAATAGCGCGGAACATGGGACTTATTTCGTTGAAACCTACGATGATCATAGCAAATGTTGGAGCCGAGAGCCTAAAAAGGGCGCATGAAACATTTGCAAAACTCAAAGCATATGTGGATACAAGAGGGCTTATGATGCTTGGAATCTCGGCAAAGATAGAAGAAGAGATAGTTACACTCGATACCGATGAAAGGAAAGCCTTCCTCGACGAGTATGGTATCAAACAGGGAAGTCTTGAAAGATTGATCCTTGCTGGTTATACATTGCTCGACCTGATTACATTTTACACTTTTAATGAGAACGAACTACGCGCATGGACGCTGCGAAAAGGAAGTTCGGTTCTTGACGCAGCTCATACGGTTCATACTGATATGGCAAAGGGATTTATCAAGGCAGAGGTTGTGCAGGCAGCAGTTTTTCTTGAACATAAGTCAATGAAGGATGTGAAAGAGAAAGGATTGATGAATCTTGAAGGTAAGGAGTACAGGGTCACCGATGGGGATATTGTTTTTATTCACTTCACTTAATGTGTATTGCAGCAGAGGGAGTAATTGTGCAAATGCCTTGACAGAAGGGAGAAATTCCAATATAGTGACTGATGGGGAATTATTAGTTATGAAAAAAATACACAATCACTTTGTTTTGTCTATTTGCATTGCTTTCGTTGTTGCGGTATTCTTGAGCAGCTGCACAAAAAAAGAGAAGCCTTCAGCACCGGATACAATTGCTCCGTCCGTGTGTAGAATTTTTTCTTTCGATACAACACGCGTACTTATTGAATTCGATGAATCAATAAAGATTGAGGATGCACGCGACACGCTCAATTATACAATAATGAGCTATGAAACACTTGCCGTGCACAACGTGGATGTCGGTCCCCTGAGGAAAAGGTGCGTCTTAATGACAGCGCATCAGGAATCAACGCTGTACGATATCACGATTGAGAATATAGAAGATCTGAGCGGCAATAAACTGAAAGACACATTGCTAACGTTTCTCGGAATGGGCATGGCGGTTGATTCGATTGTGCCTATGCTTACGATCTACGATCCCTCTCCGGGCGATACCATGTTTGGCTTTGAGTATTTCTCGGTAAATGCCTCTGATAACTACGAAGTGAAAACGGTGAAATTCTACCTCAATGATTCCCTCGCAGGTGAAGATTATGGTTTTCCCTACTATACCATCCTTGATGTGCGGAACCTCCCTGAAGGTTCCACTGCTTCTCTTTGGGCTTCGGCTGAGGATTTTGCTGCCAACATCGGCTATTCTGAAACACTGGATGTCTTCATAGGGTACCATCCGACGTTCCCCTATGTGGTCATTGATACGATAGGGTCGGCAGTGTATCCAGCTCGAATGGATGTGACAACGGACGGGAGCCGCGTATTCTACGCCAAGATGCCATCCTATCCCTACAGCACCTCAAGCTGTCTCATGGTGATCTATACAGATACCCATACCGATGACGTTATGGTTTCGCTGGACCCTGCGTTTCCTATCTACTACCTTGATGTTTATGGTAACGATTTCGTATACTTCACGCATGGAACCTCTTTTTCCATCTTTGACATCGTGCTCGAACAGGTAACATCCACGAGAGACATTGGTGGTGCTGCGCAGGGGATCGTTCGCTCATCAGGAGAAAAGCTGTACATTGCCCGTCGATCAACGAACGAAGTGCTTGTGTACTCTCTACAAACGAATTCGATCATCGATTCGATATCGGTACCGGGAGAGCCGACAAGCCTCGCAATTGATACCGTACATAACGAGCTCTATGTTGCACTGCATGATGAATCAATAGTTGCTATCATTGATGCTCAGGCAGATTCACTGAGTGATACCGTTTCCATTTCCGGAGAAGCATTTGAGATGCAATTTTCCCCGGATTTTTCCACTGTGTACATTTCAGAGATCTTCGCCAATAGCATCGCCATTATAGAGACAGCAACACACACCGTAATCAATGAAATTTCCCCACCCGGTTTGACGTACCCCAAGGGGATTGCGGTAACCAACGATGGCGAGCATCTGTATGTTACCGGGATGACAAACAGGGTGTTTGTGCTCAATACGTTTGATTTCAGCACGGAGTGGACATTCAACATTGGACATACACCATATGCGATTGTTCTCACTCCGCTCAATAGTAAACTGTATGTAACCTGCTCAGGGAGTGCTGAAATTTATTGCATCGGGTATTAATATGAAAAAGATAATTGTGATAGTGTTCATTGTACTGCCTTCACTTCTCTCTGGAGCAACAACAGGGAAGATTATGGGCTGGGTTCGGGATAGTGATACAAACCGTTCACTTTCCTTTGTAAACATCAGTCTTGAAAAAACAGGGCGAGGTGCAATCACTAATGATGACGGTTATTACTTCATTATCAATGTTCCTCCGGGAGAGTACGATGTGAAGGTTCAGATGATGGGATACACAACGGTTGTGAAGAAAGGTGTTTATGTGGAAGCTGGCAGGACCGTTTTTCTCAACTTTGAGCTGGATGAGACTGTTATTGAGATGAAACATATTATTACCGTAAAGGCGAAGAGACCACTTATAGAGCCGGGTGCAACCCATACATCACGTGTTTATACTGCAAGGGAAATGGAAAGAATTCCGCGGGTTCATTCCGTGCTTCATTTACTTGAAACACAAGCAGAGGTCGTTAAGGACTTTACACTCGAGGAATACCATATGAGAGGTGGAAGGGGTGGAGAAATACTGTACCTTATTGATGGGATTCCCGTTAATGATAGATTTGTAGGTGGGAGCGCAGCAATTGACATCCCCATTTTTGAAGTGAAACAGGTTGAAATAGTGAAGGGAGGTTTTGAAACAGAATATGGAGAGACTCAATCGGGGATTGTTAATCTCATAACCACAGCTCCCGATACCTTGTTCCATGCATATGCTTCATACAAAACGGACAGGATCCTCAAGCAGTTTAATACTGACCACATTAACATTTCATTGTCCAACCCGCTGCCGTTTACCGGCAATAGGATTTTGCTCCTTGTGTCCGGGTATGGGAATTTTACTGATACCTATACATATTTTGGGTTTCCTCATAATAGAAGGGAATTTCTGGGAATACACTATGGTGATAGGCAGAGCAATACGTATGGGGTTTCCGTGAAAGCAATGATAAAAGTGCTCAACAGTGCGAAGCTTTCTGTTTCTGCCAGGGAGAATTTGAAGGTGTATGAGAAATACGAACATCAATTCCTTGAAATACAGGATCTCACATTTCGATTTGACGAAGAGAGTTCATTGTATGCCCTGAGTTGGAATCACAGCATTGGACACTCCTCATTTTATGAGATTAAATTGTCTTCCTTTAAAACACAGAAGCACTATGATCCGGGACTGACTCCCCCGGAAATACATCTACTCGAGGAGGAATTTCTCTGGGCTGAATATCATCAAATACCGTGGGTTGTCAAGGATAGAGGTGATCCTTATGATGTTGATGATGACAACCTACCATAAACATCGGGAAGTAAATAACTCCATTCTCGTTGATTTCTCAAAGCAGTTTGAAAATAAACATTTTATGAAAGTAGGTTTTGAACACCATTTCTGGTACCTGGAAAAAGAAGAAATTGAACTTCTCTGGTTCTTTGATTCTTCAAGAGTTGATGAGGAGGGACCGTATCCCGGTTATGGCTGGTCACGTGACATGTACTCGGTGCATCCACAACAAGGTGGTGTTTTTATTCAGGATAAATTTGAGCGTGAAGGATTGATACTGAACTATGGTATCAGGTACGATTACTTTCACATTGGCAATGAGATTGACGCAACAAGAAGGTTTCAGGGTTATTTCAGTCCGAGAATAGGGTTCTTCTATCCGTTGACTGAAAAGGATGCATTTACTTTTTCCTTCGGATTCTACTACCAAATGCCAGAATATCAGTATCTCTATATGACCACAAAATGGAGGGGGCCAAACAAACTTGTCGGAAATCCTGAATTACGTCCGGAATGCACGCGGGCGTACGAATTTAGAGTTGAACATGAGCTTCCATTGAAAGCGGTGTTATCCCTGACCATGTATCGGAAGGACATAAAGGAACTGGTTAATGCCGAACTGGTTGGTTTATATCCCCTTGAATCCTATAAGATAACAAATTCTTCGTATGGTGATGCATGGGGAATGGAGTTTGAATTTCGAAAGCCCCTAGGAAGACATTTTACGGGAAGGGCTGTATACATACTTTCCTGGGCTAAGGGAAGGGCAACAAAGGACCTTGAACGATTTGAAGATATGGAACTTCCTGAAGTGATGCGTGAATATCCGCTGAGCTGGGACGAAAGGCACCGGGTCAAGGTCATCTGGTCCTATGAAACGGGCAGCAGTACAGCTCACCATCTGACTGGTGCCACGATTTCTTTCTCCTATGGGAGTGGGCTGCCCTATTCTATTATGGAGGAGGTAAGGGCGGGAAATCTTGCAAAGAACTCGGCACGGTTGCCTTCACATGCAACCGTGGACTGTGAGTTGTACAGGAGAATGAAGATTGCAGGTACGTCACTGGATATCTCGCTTGTAATCGAAAATGCAGCGAATACGGTGCATCTGGTAAAACCTCCTGAAGCTCCCGGATATGTATCAATTGCTGATCCGACAACGAAAAGCAAACCACGAACAATTCTTATGGAATTTGGTATACGCTTCTGATGTTCAGAGTAAGGAGGAAGGTTGTTTAAGAAAGTCCCTTCAACGTAAGAATTACTGGAATGTATGGGTGAGGCTGATCGAATGCGAAAAACCCAGATCGACCATTGGCTGTACTGCATAATCAAGACAGAAACTTTTCCAGGAAACTCCAAAGCCTGCTGACGTTCCTGCCAGCATATCGGAACCGTAGTCGGTTTTTAGCTCATTTCCACCACTGCTGTAACCAGTTCTGAGTACAAACAGAGGAACTGGCCACCATTCAACACCAACCCTTACAAGGGTACGGGTATCGGAAAATATCCGGGTTACGTCAAAATTCAGATTCACAATTGGCAGTGGATGAAAGGAAAGCCCTCCCGTAAACGATAAAGGGAATTGCCTCTTTTCCTCATCATGTGCTTTCAATGCAGTTCCAGCATTCTTCAGTACAACAGCCAGAGTGAGATTTCTCTCTTTCATAAGATACTGAATACCAAAATCTCCACCAGCTCCATAGGAAACGAAGGAGTCGATTTTCTCATACACAAGCTTTACGTTGAATCCCGCAGATAGGTTTTCGGAGAAAGAGCGACTGTATCCTGCAGTAAAGAGGATATCCATTGGCGTAAATGTTCCACGGTCAACATTATTCTCGTCTCTTCTTTCCATTGAGCCGTAGTTGACATAATTGAATCCAACACCAAAACTGTTCTTGTTCTTGCTGAATCCATACAGGATTTCTCCAAATGTAATGTCAGCGATATAGAGAACCATGCTGGTGGAGAGCATCCCTTTTCCGACTCCGTGTAATCCGGATGGATTCCACCCGAGTGCGTTAATATCATGTGATACTGCTGCAAAACTTCCACCCATTGCGTTGGATCGGGCTGATACACCAACATTGAGAAAATCATATATAGCACCGCTGCTTGACGTTATCAGTATCAGAAGCAAAAATAACAATGTGTATTTTAGTATTTTCATATAATCCTCCTCATGCGTTTTCCATAAACCTATCACACCCTTTTATGTATTGCAAGGAAAAAATCGCATAATGTGAACATTCCCCTTATAACCTGTTTCGTTTGAGTCCTTTCTGACCGATGTCCTTTCGGTAATGCATGTCATTAAATGCTATATTACCGATAGCTGAATAGGAGACCTCAATTGCTTCCTTTAGGTCTTTTCCCACCCCCGTTACTCCGAGCACCCGTCCCCCTGCGGTAATCGTCCTTTGTCCATCCTTTCTTGTTCCTGCATGGAAAACCACCACGTCAGCCCTTCCTTTCAGTTTTTCCAGCCCGGTGATTTCTTTTCCCTTTTCATAGGTGTCAGGGTAACCTCCGGAAGCGAGTACAACACAGACAGCACTTTTCTCTGACCATTCGAATTTTGCATGCTTCAGTTCTCCATGAGTCGTCACGAGTAATGCTTCTGCAAGGTCGGATTTTAAGAGTGGGAGTATTGCCTGGATTTCCGGGTCACCGAATCTACAGTTAAATTCGAGCACCTTTGGTCCATCGTCGGTAATTATAAGACCGGCATACAGTACCCCCTGATAGTTTACCCCTTCCTTTTTTAATCCATCGAGAATCGGCATGATGATGGTATCTATCACTTTTCCCGTTTGCGTTTCATCAAGGATTGGTGCAGGTGCATAAGCACCCATGCCACCCGTATTCGGGCCCTTATCATCATCGTAAGCTTGTTTGTGGTCCTGCGAGGAGACGAATGGCAAAACGGTTTCACCATCACTAAGAACAAGAAGAGAGACCTCTTCGCCCCGCAAGAACTCTTCGACAATGATTGTCTTACCAGCTTTCCCAAAGCGGTTATTGACCATAATATCCTGAACGATCTTGTTTGCTTCATCCTGAGAATGGACAATAATGACTCCTTTTCCTGCTGCAAGTCCGCTAGCCTTGATAACTAAAGGATAGTTCTGTTCTTTGAGATATTCAGTTGCCTTCTCTGCAGTAAGAAAATGCTGGAATGCTGCCTGGGGGATTTTCACCCTATCCATGAGCAGTTTTGCATAAACCTTACTCCCCTCAATCATTGCAGCATTTTTTGAGGGTCCAAAGATAGTTAATCCTTCCGCTTTGAAAGCATTTATGATGCCGTTTACGAGTGGACCTTCAGGTCCAATAACGGTCAAATCAATCTTTTCTTTCTTCGCAAAATGGATTAACGCACCGGTATTTTCAGCTTTTATGTCAATATTGCTGGCAATTTCAGCAGTTCCTCCATTTCCCGGGGCACAGAAAATTTCGTCCACAAGTGAGCTTGTGCTCATCTTCCACACCAGAGTATGTTCTCTACCGCCCCCACCAACGACTAAAACTCTCATTTTGGCCTCTCTTTATGAAGCAAGTTAAAGTAAAAAGTGAAACCGAGATTTCTCCCCGGTGATTTCATAGGTTCCTTCATGTTTGTGATCATTTAACATTGGACTCTCCATTCGCGTTCTAATTATTTGTAAAGTAAAGCTTATAAAAAGTCAAGGCTTTTTGTAAGCTTTGTCAATGCTGCAAAATGACTTGACAAAGCGTTGAAAAACTGATAGAAATAATTAAATTAATTGAATAAGGGATTTACGATGGACGATGAGAGTGTTTCGCTTGTTGAAAAATAAGAAAGAAGAGGAATGACAATGCCCTTTTTGTTAAGAAAATACGCACATATGAAGAAATGGTTCTACCGGAGCCCATCAGTACATTTCACCAATTTTCTCAGGTCGTACAAGACAGTCCTGATCCATCCCATTATGGAACCCGGTCGCGAAGCGTTTTCTCTTCAAGCGGTTGAGAGTATTGTGGGGTGTAAAGGAAAGACGAATGTGGAATTACTTGTTAACAGAAAATCGGAATTCTTTTTCAAGAATATTCCTTCCAGGAAGATTGTTTATGAGGATTTTGTTTCGCCGCTCTCTTCACCCTATAAGGACTTACGGAAAGCACTTGCCGGAAAAAAATACGATATTTACCTTGAGATGAACAGGTTCTCGGATGAAATGCTGACAATGTTTGGAGTTATTGCACAATCAAAGATTCATATGTGTCTGGATGGCTCGAAAGAAAATCCAATTTACAATCTGGTTATTACAGTTGATGAGTCTTACGCTGAGGTTGATAGGAACAATGCGGTGCTGAAGGCACTTGGCGTGAAGAAGATCAAAAAGAAAATTGGGTGGAAGAAAGGAATTTTACAAAAGAAAACCTATAAAAAGATTGGAATTTCAATCGAGAACAGTACGTTTGCTCTTTCGCTGTTTTCCATTTTGAAAAAGGGGAACCATGATCCCATTCTTTTCGTTACAGGTGCGAAGAGATTGGAGAAGATGAGAAAAAAAATAGGAAATGGTGTTGTGCCTCTTTATCCGCTTGATAATGCGTACAATGTTTGTTTATCCTGCGCATCATTGATAACATCCATAAATCCGTTGCTTTCATTTGGTTTTCTTCAACAGAAGAAAACGTTACTCGTGCTCGATCAGAAAAAAACATTCTGCCCTCAAGAAGATCATTCCATTGAAATACTTGCCCCTGAGAAAGAATTGAAACTCATAATAAAAAAGATCAAGGATTTTGTAGAGAGGAAGTAATGTATCTCAGATTACTTTCATATCTTAAATCATACAAGGCACTTTTTATACTGTCTTTACTCACCATGATTCTCTTTGCGCTTATGAGCGGATTTTCTCTCGGGATGATATCACCACTTGTCATTACCATTTTCAGCAGAGATGGCAATGCCCTTTCTTTGCTTGGGTCAAGCAATATTTCTATACTTCAAAGCATTGACAGATGGATGTTAGAATCTTCCCCTTTGGAGTCTCTTAAACGATTTGCCGTCATTATTATTCTGGTATTTTTTCTAAAAGGGGTTTTTCAGTATATCCATTCCTTTCTTAATTGCCGGGTTGAGCAAGGAGTGATACGGGATATTAGAAATCATCTCTACAAGCATATTCATATGCTCTCACTGGGATTTTTTGGAAGGAGCAGTACCGGAAATCTCTCGTCTATTGTTACGAATGATGTTGAAATTGTGAGAGAATCCGTTTCTAAAGGATTTATTGAAATCATGAGAGAGTCCTTCCTTATTCTTATTTATGCCATTATTGTAATCTGGGCGAGCTGGCGACTTGCTCTTCTCTCAATTATTCTGGTGCCTCTTTCTATCTTAATGATAGTCAGAATTGGAAAGAGACTCAGAAAACGTGGAACAAGGATTCAGAAGAGGATGGGAGAAATGATGTCAACCTTTACCGAAACGGTTTCAGGAATTAGAATTGTGAAAGCCTTTGCAATGGAAGAGTTCGAATTGAAAAAATTTTTTCGGAATACACATAATTATCTCAAAACAGTTATCAGTTTCGAAGCTCTGAAGCTTGCTATTTCTCCTCTAACCGAGTTTTTAGGTGCTCTCGCGGCGAGTGTCATATTATTATACGGAGGATATCTTATAATAATCAGCAAAACTCTCTCTGCTGATACTTTCTTTGTTTTTCTTGCTGCTTCGCTGTCCCTTATGCAACCAATCAAGAGAATTGGAGAGGCAAATAGTCGGATACAGAGGGGATTGGGTGCTGCAGAACGAATATTTGAGATACTCGATACTGAAGAGAAGGTAATGAATTATCCAGATGCAATACCTTTTGCTGGTTTGAAAAAGCATCTTCGATTTATAGGTGTATCATTTTCCTACGATTTTAAAAAGCAAGTGCTCAAGGACATTGACCTTGAGGTCAAAAGCGGTCAGATTGTCGCCATTGCCGGACCATCTGGAACCGGAAAATCCACCATTATTAACCTCATACCGCGTTTTTACGATCCTACTGAAGGTACGATAGAGATAGATGGAGTTGATATACGAAGGTTCTCTCTTAAAACCCTTCGTGAAGCCATTGGTCTTGTCACACAGGAAATCATCCTCTTTAACGATTCCGTGTTTAATAATATTGCATATGGAAGGACAAATATCCCGAGAGATCAGGTAATGAAGGTTTCAAAAGCAGCCAATGCTCATTATTTTATTGAGAAGTTGCCGCATGGATATGATACGGTAATTGGGGAACGTGGCGCATCCCTTTCCGGCGGAGAGAAACAACGTATCGCGATTGCCCGTGCACTTCTGAAGGATCCGCCGATTCTCATACTGGATGAAGCCACATCAGCACTTGATGCGGAATCACAATCCCAGGTTCAAGAAGCGATACAGAAACTCATGTCCGGAAGAACGACAATTGTTATTGCTCACCGACTCTCAACGATAAAAGGTGCTGATATTATTTATGTCATTGATGGAGGAGTCATTGTTGATTATGGAAAACACAATGATTTGCTTCAGAAGGATGGCATCTACAGAAATCTTTACAGGCATATCATGAAAGAAGCTGAAAATGTCACATGCTGAGAAAAAACTGAAGGAGGAATTGTCTCTTTCAAAAATGGAGAGTAAGCTGTTCCAGAAACTCCTTGAGGCAATCTACCGGAATTTTGATATTACTGAAATCCTTAATATTCTCGCGGAAGGAATACAGAAGATTCTGCAGTTCAATATAGTTCTTATCAGTCTTTATAATAAAGAAAAAAATGTCCTGGAACGAATGGCGCAGGCAGGAATCCCAGAAGATGCGTTTTCCCGACTCAAAAAACAGAAGGTTCCTTTCAACAAGATAAAGATTCTTCTGCGATCTGAATTCAAACTGGGCAATTCATATTATGTACCGCACTCACAGTTTGAGAAGAGCAAGCGATTCAAGGATTATGTTGAAAAATACGGAATAAAGGTGGGTGCGCGAAAGATACCTAAAAAAGGAAAATGGCATCCCGATGATGTTTTCATTACCCCGATTAGAACCAGTGACAGGAAATTTCTTGGTATTGTCTCAGTCGATGACCCGGTCAATAAAAAAGTGCCATCGGCAAAAACCATTTCCTTGATGGAAACTTTTTCAACCTATGCATCTATTGCCATTGAAAATGTTCTTACCATGCGGCAGGAGAAGGATGCAATCAAAAGACTGAGTTCAATTCTTAATATTTCAAAGATTATCGGTCAGATATTTGACCTGAATACCCTCTACAGGGAAACAATCCACATTATCAGGGAACGATTCGGATACTCTAATATTGCAATATTTGAGGTTAATTCCAAAGGTAAGCCGATTTTAAAGTCATTTAGTGGTTATTCCGATGTCGATATAAAAAAGGTAACAAAAGACATGAAGCATAAAGGTTTAACCGGATTGGCAATTCAAACAAAAAAACCATTGCTTATTTCCAACGTTCAGGATGACCCGCGCTACATTGGCGATAATACACGACCAAAATCAGAGGCGGTAATTCCTCTTCTCATTAAGAACAGAATAGTTGGTGTTCTTGATGTAGAAATGGAGAAAAAAAATAGTTTGGGAGAAAAAGATCTTTCAGCACTGACACTTCTCGGGGAATACATCGCTATGTCAATCAATAATGCACATCTTTACCGGGAAACACAGCGTCTTGCCATTAGAGATGAAATGACCGGTATGTATAATTACCGGTATTTTAAGGATGTCCTGAAGAAGAAGATACAAAGTAAGGAAAAAAGAGCGGAGCAACTTTCACTTCTCATGGTAGATATTGACAATTTTAAGAAACTCAATGATACTTTAGGGCATATTATTGGTGATAAGGTTTTGAAGCGAGTTTCAATGGTTATCAAGAAAAATGTCAGAAAAATGGATACTGTAACGCGCTACGGTGGTGATGAGTTTGTCATAATTCTCTGGGGTGTTCGCAAAGAGCCAGCGAAGCTCCTTGGTGAGAGGATCAGAAAGGCAGTAAAACTTGAACTAAAGGAATTCAATTTTCCCTTGACCATCAGCATCGGAATATGTTCTTTCCCTGAGGATGGTAAAAAAGTTGGCGTGCTTCTTGATAAGGTTGATAAGGCACTCTACAGAGCAAAAGCACAAGGAAGGGACAGAATAAGTGCATAATTTTTGGAGAAAAAGCTTACACTTACCTGGAACTCTGGCAGGATATCTGTTCTTAGGTTTTATAGCAATCATACTCGGGTTGTTCCTTTATTTTCAGACGCTCGTCAGCGAGGTGAAAGATTCGACCAAGATAACATCAAAAATGTTTGCCGCATTCTTGAAAACTGAAACAGCAGGATATGGAGTCCATCCAAATCCTGAGATGCAAATTATATTCGAGGAAGTTATACGGAACATTGATTTTCCTGTTATCATAACTGACGAGAATGACATCCCGCGTGCCTGGAGGAATGTCGGGATTGATCCCGCTTTGGTACCGAATGAACTCCTTGAGAACATTGACCCCCGTAATCCGCCTGAAGGTCCAGTGCGGACACTCATTCAACTTGCAGAAAAGCTTGATAAAGAAAACGAACCAATAACGATGATGTACCGAGAGAAAATAAAATTAGGTACAGTGCATTACGGCGAAACATCACTTGTTAAGCAGTTGAAGTGGTTTCCTGTTATTATCTCCGGGGTGATAATAGTATTTCTGATTGTTGGATTTTTGGGATTTAGCATTGCGCGAAGAAGTGACGAGGAACATATCTGGGTTGGACTTGCAAAGGAGACCGCTCATCAGCTTGGTACTCCACTCAGTTCACTGATGGGGTGGACGGAAATTCTCAGAAAAGACAGTCCTCCAGAAATTATAGAAGGGCTGGAAAAGGATGTGGCACGCCTTATGAAAGTAACGAACAGGTTCAGTAGTATAGGACAGGTGCCAAAACTGAAGAGAGG
>SOKD01000372.1 GCA_004376305.1 Candidatus Cloacimonadota bacterium
CCATTTTCCCCAACCTGCCTTTAATTTTTGCTATTTTGTCCAGCTATTTCCATATAGTCTTTTGGCATTTTTGTACACAGCAAACCATTTTTCTCACATTCTCCTGTATACAAAATTAATTGAAAATAAAAAATAAATGGCCAAAACACCTTACGCAATTAATTTCGTTGAAATCCTGAAATGCAATGCAAAAACCTAATTTTCAGAAATAAATATGCGGAATATGATGATTCTTTCCGATGGTATTTAGGACCACCAGAGCGTATGACGAAAAATGGGCAAATATGGGGCTTATTTGCGGTTTTTCCGTTATATTCTAATCGTAATATTTGGCTTCATATAACGGTTTTATATGACAGTTTTATATGATGATTCTTAAATCAAGATTAAAGAATCATCATAATAAAAATGTAGCCAGATGAATTTTACGTGGCTACATATTAATTCCCTTTGAATAATCCAACGTACATTTATTGTAGCCATGTAGCCGGATGCTGTTTTGATTTCACAAAATATCGAGATTTAAACGGTAAATAATTCCATATAATGCTAATTATATGGAATTTACCAAAAAATGGAATTTTTGTCGTTTTTATAGTCTATCGGCTATTTTCCCATTGATTCAGGAAATTTCCCTGCGCGAGAAACCCAAATTTCGCTTTTCGGATGATTGCACACAGCAATCTTACTTACTCAGACTCTCCTGCCTACAGCACTGATTGAAAATATCCAGTTACAATTTTACGACCGTCCTGCAATTTTATATAGATTGCTATTTTGCCTTACCACAGAATTCCAAACTTCCTTCTGAGGTTACTTAAATGTTCCCTCTGAATTTGTAACGATTGCCAAGTATGGAAATCCGATAATTGCTTGAATTGAAAGGTTACACATATGTCCCCTAATCACGTCCATGCTTGAATCAGTACCGAATTCCTTTTGCATTTCCTGGTATCAAGGGGACTTATAAGTGGTCATACTGTAGGGAAATTTGCTGTGCTCACACTTTCCTGGTAAATTGAGCTTGGGAATGATTGAATTACTACGTCTTCTTCTTTTTGATAAGATCCATTTGGGGCAAATAGATACCTTTTCTTGCATCAACGATTGCCTTCTTGTATCTTAAAGCTTTTTGAAAGAAATTGGGCAGTGAAACTTCCAATTCTTTGCAGAGTAATTCAAGGGTCTTGATCTTGACATTGGATTCACCCCTTTCAATCCTCCCCAGGTGTTTTTCGTTTATCCCTGCTTTCTCTGCAACTACTTTCTGGGTTAATTCTTTCTTTTGTCGTGATCCGCGGAGCATTGTTCCAATTCCCAGCAGCAAATCATCTTTTTCTTCTTTCATGCTTGAAGTATACATCAAAGCGTTTCAAATGCAAATATTATTTAGATTAAATGTTAAAAGGCTTGGCCTAAAATCTTTAATTCCATATAATTGGTATTATATGGAATCGCTATTTTATCAGTATAATCTTTACAGTCTTATGATTTTGCAGATTTTCTGATTTCAAGAAATATGTACCAGTTATTAATCCTTTTGTATCTAATCTGAGAGCATTTTTGCCAGACTTGAGGTTTCCGAATGAGTAAGCTCTGACCTTTTGACCAAGGAGATTGTAGAGAGCAATTTCAGTATTGCTGTTTTTGGGAGAACTCAGGAGCAATTCAATGTAGTTCCCCTTAACGGGATTTTGCAATAGTTTTATGGAAGGTTGTGTAACGAAAAGTTTTTCGAGGTCTTCTTCAACTCCAGCACCATAGAATTGATATATTTGCAATCCGCAATCACGATCAACTACGAAGATATACGGCTCATTGAAGAAAATATCTCGCGCATGATCTGGTGTTGCATAGTACCCAACTTCGTAGGGATTTGCGGGATCGGAAACATCAATCAAACGAAATCCTTCCGAACCATCTGCTACATAGGCATAGGGTTTATCAAAAGAGCACTTTTCCGCATCTCCCGGTGTACTGCAGAAACCGACCTCTTGCGGATTCGATGGATCAGATATATTGAGAACTCGAAATCCATAGAAGTTGTCAACAACGTAGGCATAGGGTCCAGCCGTAAAGACTCCGGATGCTCTTTCACAATCATAATAACCGATTTGTTGAGGGTTTGATGGATCTGAAACATTCAGTATATAGAAATCCTCAGCAGCAAGGTAAGCCAATGAATCTACTACAAAAACATCATTAGCATCATCGAGCGTGGGAAACAATGCAATGGTTTGCGGATTTGAAGGCGTTGATATGTCAACTATCCAGAGCCCCTGATCAGAAAAGGCTGTCCAGGTGGCAAGGGCAATATAAGCAATTGAATCAACATCATGAATACCTCTCGAATTACCAAACAAACAGCTCGAAAAGCAGGAACCAACTTCAGTAGGACTTGATGGATCAGAAACATCAATGACTCTCAAAGCAACATAAGGCTCTCCTTCTTCACATACAAAAGCGAAGGAGTCTTGCACAAAAATGGCTGAGGCAGACCACAGAATTTCGCAGTATCCAGTTTCTACGGGATTCAATGGTTCAGAAATATCCAGTATCCTCAATCCGCCCGTACCGCAAGCTACATATGCAAGGGGAGGAGAGACATAAATCGCAAATGATTCATTCCAGATCTCATATTGGCCAAGCGGTTGCGGATTGGATGGAGAAGATACATCTATGATTTGCAGACCTTCGCTTCTGCCCGAAACATACGCTAATGAAGCTAAAACGAATACATCATTACATACACAATAACAGGATCCCGCTAGTTGCGGATTTGAGAGATTTGAAATATCTACGACATAGAAATCAAATAAGCCGGTAACATAGGAGAACGAAGCCGATATGTGTATACTTTCTGTGTAATTACTTACGGCGCAAAAGCCAATAATTTGCGGATTAGATGGTGTCGACACATCGAATACCAAAACGCCGGATGAATCAACATTTCCCTGTGTGACAAAGGCATGGACACCTCGTGCAAATACATCAGTGATTGATCCATAGCTATGATAATTTGCCAACTCATGGGGATTTGCGGGATCCGAAACATCTGCAATCACGAAATAGCTACCAGCAGCCATGAATACATAGGAACCTAGTACATAAACATCTCTCACGCTATAATGTTTCAGGAAGCCAACTTCGATTGGATTTGTCGGAATAGAAATATCAATTAATCGAAGACATTCATGCCAATCAGCAACGTACGCATATGAACCAGATACAAAGACATCCAAAGCATAACCTGGTGTTTCATACCGACTAAGTTTTGATGGATTTAGTGGATCAGCAACATCCCATATCTCGACCCCCGCATCTGCACATGCAATATACAGCAGTTCCAAGGAAGTATCAACGTACAGACCATATACGTAGCTGCGACTATGAATGCGTTCCGATAATTTCAATGGATTGGAAGGATTCGAAACGTCCAAAATATACACTCCAGCTCCTGAACCGCAAAAAGCGAGGTTTCTTAGGGAATCAAATGCTACTGCCCTTGTTTCCCCAAAGGGCCAGTTACCTACAAATCTAACATTGAGTGAATCAAACCGCATGAATTGGGTTTCTTCAAATGGATTCGATGATTCAGAATATGGATCTGCGGTGAGGGAATTGAGAAGGATAACAAGGATTGCTAATGCAATCAACAG
>SOKD01000199.1 GCA_004376305.1 Candidatus Cloacimonadota bacterium
TCATGCACGCTATTCGGCAGAATTGCCGCAAGTGTTCCCTTTCGTGGAGAATACCTGAAAACGTGGAGGTACGTGAATGGAAGGTTGCGAATAAAATTATAGGTGTTCTGGAAGCATTGAACGGTTTCTGAGGGGAAGCCTACTATTACATCTGCTCCAATACCACAATCGCTCATTTGGTTCTTAATTCGTGCTATCAAACCAGCTGCGTATCCTGGTTCATAATTTCTTCCCATTGAGTTGAGAACATTCCTGTCACCACTTTGAAGCGAAAGGTGAAAATGGTGACAAATTTTTGATGATGATGCAACGGTGTCAATTAATTCATTGGTTATTTCCTCTGGATTAAGAGAACTTAATCGGATTTTCTCTAAATGGGGAATATGCTCAATTTCTTTCAAGAGTTGTACGAGATTTCTTCCGTTGTTATTGTATCTACCAATATGCACACCGGTAAGTGTTATTTCCTTAAACCTATTACGGATAAGTGATGTAATCTCTTTCCTGATCTCATCCTGTGGTCTTGAATACTCATTTTTTCTGAAATAGGGTACGATGCAGTATGAACAAAACTTGTTGCAACCAGTCTGAATCTTTACAAATGCCCGCGTATGGTTTTTAAATGTGCTGATACGCGTTTTTTGACTATTGAATAATCGCTGAAAGAATGATTGTCTCTGTGCATTCGGGATGAATGTATCCACTTCGGGGAGGTTTTCCATTTCCACGGGATAACAACCGGTAACGATTATCCTTGCGTTTTGTGACATTTTCCGTGCTCTTCTAATGATATTCCGGGATTGTTGAACAGCATTCATAGTAACAGAGCACATGTTAATAACATAGATATCAGCTCCCTTGACGAAGCTTGTCGTGTTAAATGGTGAATCCTCAGCCATTTCCCTGAGTAATTGTGTTTCATATTGATTTAATTTGCATCCAAGGGTTTTGAATGATATTTTCATCTTCGTGCAGTACTCCAGTCTTAGCAATACGTGCTTGGTTCTGCTTTTTATACACTATATGCCAAAAGCTAAAAGCAGTCAAGTGCTTTCTCTTTGGTGGGTTTTTTAGGGGTAATGTGTGCAAAAAAAAGGGCAGCAGAACTTATTCTGCTGCCCTTTTTCCTCAGCGATTGTATTATGGATGCATCTTGTTCCGGTGATGCTTATCAGGCATCCGATCGCCTTCTTTTCCTCTACGACCTTTTTTCTTCTCCTGATGTTCTCTCTTGATATTTTCGAGTTTCTCGAGTTGCTCTGCGCTCAGTATCTTTTTCATGGAGATCATTTCTTTTATCCTAAGAATCCTTTTCTCTGTTTGCAACTTCATTATCTGTTTGACAAAAGCAATGGCTTTATCCTCGTCGGGATTATCCGCATCCATAATCACTCTCAGATCAATCTCCGCAAGTTCCGTTTCCGCCCGAATTTGTATCATTTTCTTCTCTGTTTTGATGGTCATATCCTTTATTTTATCTATTTGTTTATCAGAAAGTTTCAGTTCCTCAACCAACTTCTTGTTCTTCCAGAGAGCATGAAATTCAGCAAATGATGTTGACACGAGAGCGAGCAGAGCGACAACAGCAATAAGAGTTATAATTGTTTTTCTCATTCTTTCACCTCCTTTCCACATAATTCATTTGTCTATTTAGATAAAAATGTGGTGAAAAGGTTTAAAAATTGTTTCTATTTGACCCAAAATAATAATTCACTTGCTTTTTTTTGCAATTGTGCTACAATAACGTAAATGAAAGGCGCGATTTACTGTATTGCTGATGCACATTTGGGTTCTGACAGCGAATTGGTAGAAAAAAGGAAAATTAAGAATCTTATTGCATTCCTCGACAAAGTTAAGGAAGAAAAGGCTGATCTGATCATCGCAGGAGACCTGTTTGACTTTTATTTTGAATACAATTCTGTTATCCCAAGAAAGTATTTTGATATATTAGCGAAATTGAAAGAGGTAAGAAAAGCAGGTGTAAACATCTGGTTTGTTGCAGGAAACCATGATTACTGGGTGGGCTCCTTTTTTGAGAATGATATTGGGATTCGAATATATACTAAATCAATGAAGTTCCGTTTTTTTAAAAAACGAATTTTTATTGCACATGGCGATGGTCTTGGAAGGTTTGATCTTGGTCATCTTCTGCTCCAATTACTTCTGCGTCAGCCGCTCAACATCTTTCTCTTCTCTCTTTTACACCCAAATCTTGCGTACGCCCTTGGCAGATGGGTATCAAAAATGAGCAGGCAGAAATCTTCCAGCAAGAAATTTACGTTGAAGGACCATCCATTACAGAGATTTGCAAGAAATATGTGGGAGAGGGGTTACGATGCAGTGATTGTTGGACATATCCACTATCCATATATAGAGAAAAAGAATGGAAAGGTTTTCGCCATAATTGGTGATTGGATTGATAATTTCTCATATATACATATAACAGTTAACGGTATTTCTCTCAACTATTTTGAATCAAATACAGAGGACAGAGAATACTAAGCAGAGCAAAATTTCAGTCGGGGACAAAAATCAAATATTCCGTTTTAGATGAATTAATTACCTTTCGGAATATCGATGCCGATAGGAGTGCGGAGGAACTTCCTCACTGAAATGTGGCTACCGACATAACCAAGAATGGTTCCAAAAACGACAACAGCGATGAAGAGCTCTTTTGTTACTTGTATAAAGTCGACAAGTTTTGCGGCAAACAGGCTGTAAACACCAAAGAGCAATCCTGCTGCAACGCCGCCTGCAAGGAGGCCTTCAATAATGCCCTCAACAATAAAGGGTCCGATGATAAACCGATTTGAAGCACCAACGAGCTCCATAATCTCGATTTGCTGCCTTCTGGCAAAAACGGTAAGTTTGATAGTGTTCGCTACAACAAATATTGAGGAGAGACTAATGATCACACCAAGTATAAGGTCAATTCCCACAAGTATTTTCACCACTCTGTCAAGGATTTTGACCCATTCTTTGCCGTATTTGATCTCTTCGACACCCGGCATTGCATCAACCTTGCTGGATATGTTTTCGAGGTTTTTCGGATCCTTGAAGCTCTCATACAACCTGATGTCAAATGAGGAAGGAAGAGGATTATCTTCAAGGGCTTCGAGGAGGTCAGAGTCTTCCCCGAGATCCTTCCTGAACTGTTCAAGCGCTTCCTGTTTTGAAACAAAAATGACTTTTCGCACACCCATCAGTGTTGTTATGTCTCTACGTAAGGAGGCAATTTCGTCTTCTTTGAGCCCATCCTTCAAAAATGCTGTTATGGCAACCTTCTCTTCTGCCTTTTGAATGAGCAGAAAAAGGTTGATTGTCGAGATGAGAAAGAGGCCAAAAATGAAGAGAGAGAAGAACATTACCCCGAAGGTAACCAGTGCCATTAACTTATTCTTGGATAGACCCCTGATCGCTTCTTTTATAATAAACATACTATTGTACCATTACAGTTTATCAAGGAAAATTTCTTCCTTGAGATTATCCTTTGTATCCTCAATTATTGTTCCCTCTTTCAATGCAATTTTCCGATAGGGACTTTTCCTTACCATTTCCAGTTCATGAGTTGCCATAATAACCGCTGTTCCTGATGCATTTATGTTCTTGAGAAGGGTAACGATCTCCTTGGTGCTTTCAGGAGCGACAT